>DATIVB010000227.1:0-6259 GCA_035466375.1 Chondromyces sp. | reverse complement strand
GCTGGGGCCCGCCCATGCGCCTCTTCGCCCCCTCCGAGATCTACAGGATCGTCCTCCGCACCGCCGATCGCGACAACACCCAGCCGTGAACTGAGATTGATGGGTGGGTGGGCGGAAATTCGAAATTCGAAATTCGAAATCCCAATTCGACCGTCGCCGACCTCACGGACTCCCTTCTGAGCCCGCCGTTTTCACGTTGCGGTGAAACATGCGACCATGGACGCCGGTTAGACGGAGAGTGAGTGTGAGCGAAACAACCGACCGGACGGGCGGCGCGGCCCGTTCGCCGATCCCGCGGCTGCTCAAGGACTACGCCTGGCGCTACCGGTGGAGCTACCTCGCCGGGGCGGCGTTCCTGTGGTTGACCAACTATTTGAGCGTCAGCATTCCCGGCCAGATCGGACACGCCATCGACGCCCTGCGGGCCGATGCGTCGGTCGGACCGTACGTCGCGGCCATCGCCGCCATGGGGCTCGGGGTGATCGTGGTGCGCACCCTGTCGCGCATCCTGATCTTCAACCCGGGGCGCCACCTCGAGTACCACCTGCGGCGGGACCTCTTCGCGCACCTGCTGCGGCTGCAGCCGTCGTTCTACGCCACGCGCAAGCGCGGCGACATCGTCAGCCGCGCCTCCAACGACGTCACCTGGATTCGCACCCTGGTGGGCTACGGCGGACTGCAGGTCGTCAACGTAACCATCGCGGTGGCGCTCACCGGCTGGAAGATGGTGGCGTTGTCGCCGCGCCTGACGCTGATGGTGCTGCTGCCCATCGTCGTCGGTTCGGTGCTCGTGCAGTGGGGGATCCGGCGCCTGTTCCACCTCTCGCGGCGCAGCCAGGAGCAGCTCGGCGAGATCTCCGAGCACGTCCTCGGCAGCCTGCAGGGCGTCGGCGCCATCCAGGGCTTCGTCGCCGAGGAGGCCTTCATCGAACGCTTCGAGGAGCGCAACCTCGACTGGCTGAAGATCAGCATGCAGCTCGCCGTGGTGCGCGCGATCGCGCTGCCGCTGCTGGTGCTGGCCGGCGGCGTCTCGATGTTCGCCCTGATCGCCGTCGGCGGGCCGCTGGTGCTCGCCGGGACTCTGACGGTGGGCGAGCTGGCGGCGTTCACGGCGCTCCTCGCCGTCTTCCTGCCGCCGCTGCGCTCGCTGGGATGGATGATGTCGGTCATTCAGAGGGGGCGGGCGGCGCTGGAGAGGGTCTTCGAGCTCATGGATGCACCGGTGGAGCGGCCGGAGGGTGCACGCGGGCTGGTGCCTGCGCGCGGCCGCGGTCCGGCCATCGAGATCCGCGACCTCAGCTTCGCCTACCCGGACGAGCCCGGCCGTCTGGTCCTCGACGGTCTCTCCGCGTCCATCCCCGGGGGGGCGGTGATCGGTCTCTTCGGGCGCACGGGCTGCGGCAAGAGCACCCTGCTGCGGGTCCTGGCTCGGCTCTACAACCCGCCGCCGGGGACCGTCTTCGTCGACGGCGACGACATCACGCAGCTCGATCTCGGCGAGTGGCGCCACCGGCTGGCGGTGGTGCCGCAGCGGCCCTTCCTGTTCTCCGACACCATCGCGGCCAACGTGGGACTGGCGGCGGACGGAAGCTCGGACGGGGTTGCCGAGGCCCTCGCGGAGGCGGCGTTCGAGAACGACCTCGAGGCCCTGCCCAACGGGCTCGAGACGGTCGTCGGCGAGCGCGGCATCATGCTTTCGGGCGGCCAGCGGCAGCGCGTCGCCCTGGCCCGCGGGTTGCACCGCGGCGGCGATCTCCTGATGCTGGACGACGTGCTGTCGGCCGTGGACCACCAGACTGAGGCGCAGCTCGTGGAGACCGTCTCGGGGATCGCCACCGGCCGCGACGGCCCGACCGTGCTGATCGCCAGCCACCGGCAGTCGGCGCTGCGCCACTGCGCGAAGATCCTGGTGCTCGAGGCGGGGCGGTTGGTGGACAGCGGCACCCACGCGCAGCTCGTCAACCGTCCCGGGGTCTACCGCGACACGTGGGCGGTGCAGAGCCAGCGTGCGGCCGCCGAGGACGAGGTGGCGTCATGACGGACAGGTCGATGATGCGGCGGCTGTGGCCGTACCTCAAGCCGGACCGTCTGGCGTTCGCCTTCGCCCTGATTCTCACCCCCGCCACCGCCGGCCTCAGCCTGGTCCAGCCGTGGCTGCTGAAGAAAGTCATCGACGAGCACGTGGTGCCCGCCGTGGCGGAGGGGCTCATGGTGCTGGCCTTCGCCTACCTGGGAGCGGTCGTCGCCTCGTACCTCCTCGAAGGAGGGTACGTGATGTTGCTCGCCTGGGGCGGGCAGCGCAGCATCGTCCGCCTGCGCTCGGCGGTCTACCGCAAGATCCTGTCGCTCCGCCAGAGCTACCTCGACGGCCAGCCCGCCGGCCGCCTTTTGACTCGGGCCACCTCCGACGTGGACGCCCTCGGCGAGGCCTTCTCCTCGGGGCTGATCAACATCGTCCTCGATCTGCTGATGATCGCCGGCACCCTGGTGGCCATGTTCCTGCTCGACCCCAGCCTGACCCTGGTCCTGCTGCTGCTGGCCCCTCCCATCCTCGGCCTACTGGAGATCATCCGTCGCCGTCTGCGGGTGCTCTTCCTGGCGGTGCGAGAGGCTCAGGCCGCGGTCAACACCGTGCTCTCGGAGCGGGTGGACGGGGTCGAGGTGGTGCAGCTGTTCAGCGACGAGGACCGCAGCGAGTCGATCTTCGACGAGCGCAACCGCCGCTTCCGCGATGCCACGACGCGCTCCAACATCTACGACGCCCTCATGTACGCGGTGGTGGACGGCACCGCCTCCATCTGCGTCGCCATGATGATCTGGTACGGCTCCGGCCTGGCGGCGCGAATGGGTCTGCCGCTGCCCACCACCGAGCCCGTCACCGCGGGGATCCTGGTGGCCTTCATCGAGTACCTCGACCGCCTGTTCCGGCCCCTGCGCGAGCTCTCCTCGAGGGTCGCCGTGCTGCAGCGGGGCGCCGCCGCCGTCGAGAAGATCCTCGGACTGCTCGACGTCGAGGCAACCATCCCCAGCGGCGGCCGTCCACTGCCCGAGGTGGAGGGCGAGATCGTGATGAAGGGCGTCAGCTTCCGCTACCGCGAGGACGCCGCCGATGTGCTCCACGAGGTGGACCTCACGGTGCGGCCCGGCGAGGTGGTGGCAGTGGTCGGCGCCACCGGCTCGGGTAAGACCACCATCACCCGCCTCCTCGACGCCTCCTACGCGGGGTACCGGGGCTCCATCACGATCGACGGCCACGAGCTGTCGAAGCTGAGCTCGGCGGACGTGCGCCGGCACATCGCGGGGGTGCGGCAGGACCCGCAGCTGTTCTCGGAGTCGGTGCGCTTCAACGTCGACCTCGGCAACCCGGCCATCGACCAGGCGGGCTGCGAGGCGGCGGCCGCCCTGGTCAACGCCGACCGGGTCGTGGACCGCATCGGGTGGGGCCACGTGCTGCGCGAGCGCGGCGCGGACCTCTCCGTGGGGGAGGGCCAGCTCGTGACCTTCGCCCGTGCAATGGCCCACGACCCGGCGGTGATCATCCTCGACGAGGCCACGGCGAGCATCGACTCCATCACCGAGCAGCTGATCCAGGACGCTCTGACCAAGATCTTCGAGCGCAAGACCGTGATCGTCATCGCGCACCGGCTGTCGACGGTCGAGCGTGCCGACCGCATCGTCGTCCTCGCCCGCGGCCGGGTGGTGGAGCAGGGGACCCACAACGAGCTGCTCGCCGCCGACGGCGCCTACGCCCGCCTCGTCAAGGCCGGCGAGGAGCTGCTCGTGGCTTGAAAGCGGCTCGAGGCTTCCTGGAGCCGTTTCACATTGGAACGTTGCACGTTTGAGCCTTCAGCTCAACCGGGAGCACGTGAGATTGGCAACGGTCGATTTCGAATTTCGAATTTCGAATTGCGGATTTCCACCCACCCACCCAAACCACAGAGGCACGGAGGGCACAGAGGGGGCACGGAGCCACCCGCCCACGTCGCAAACACGAAGGCACGAAGACACGAAGAAAACCACGAAGGCCACCCGCCCACCCGAAAAAACGCAGAGGCGCAGAGCCCGACCACCCCTCCTCCCGCGCAGAGGCGCAAAGACGCAGCGTGGCGTCACCAGAGCTCGGCGGTGTGGCGAGGTCTCCGGCCGTCGGACGGCCGGAAACCGCTGGGTCGGGACTCCGTTTCGAACCCGAGCGTTCGCCCCGGAGTCCCGCCCCAGCGGACCGCGCTCTCGGAGAGCGCAGGCCTCGCCAGTTCTCATCTTCATTCAAGAGGGTGGAGACTGGACCATCCATACGACTGACAGCAGGCAGGACGAACGGCGAAACCGCCTCTCCGTGTTCTCCGTGCCTCTGTGGTTCGACCGACTCCTCAAGTCGATCGGTGTGAACGCATCGGAGGTCGTTGTGCCGCGGTCGCACCGCGTGCTCGCTGCGCCGGTCGCGGCCACGGACGCGGCTCTCTGACACTGAAACTGCGGCTGCCACTGCCATTTGCCGCTGACACTGCACACCGATCTTGTCTCCTGTCGCTGTTATTCGGACGCAGAGTCGGACGCGGGTCGCACCGACTTCCGCATCCCACACAATTCCGGATGAGCCGAACGTTCTAACGTGGAACGTTTCAACGTGCCAACGTGGGTGGAAGGGTGGGGGGAAATCCGAAATCCAAAATCCGAAATCCGCAATCGGAGGTGCGGGTGGGTGTACCATGGTCGCCGCTTCATGCGAGATGAACACATCGGCCGGACGATGACAATGGTGCAACCCGGGCTGACGGCGTGGGCTTCGGCCACGCCCTGCGGAAGGAGGACGCGATGCGTGGTGTGAGACGTTGGTTGGGTGTGGCCGCGGTGCTGTGCCTGATGACGGGTGCGGCGGCGGCGAGCGAGTATTTCCCCCAGTCGGTCGCTTCGGGCGATCCCACCGCCGACAGCGTGGTGCTGTGGACGCGGGTCGTCAGCGAAACCGAGGAGGAGCCCAAGCTGCTGCTCCTGGAGATGGCCACCGACGAGGCCTTCAGCAACGTCGTGGTGAGCCGCGGGGTGGAAGCGTGGGCGGATGACGACTACTGCGCCAAGGTCAAGGTCAGTGGCCTGAACCCCTACACCACCTACTACTACAGGTTCACCTACCAGGGAGCGCAGCGCTCGCAGATCGGCCGCACGAAGACCGCTCCGACGCCCGACATGGACGTGCCGGTGCGCTTCGCGGTGGTCTACTGCCAGGACTACGTCGGCCGCTACTACAACGCCTACATGAAGCTGCTGCTCGATCACGACGAGGACATCGACTTCGTGGTCCACCTCGGCGACTACATCTACGAGACCACAGGCGACCCGCAGTTCCAGGACCCGGGTTTCGAGCGGAAGATCGAATTCGAGGACGTCGAAGGGGCGATCCTCCTCGGCGACCCGGCGGACAACGACTACGGCGCGGCGAGCCTCTCCAACTTCCGCCAGCTGTACCGGGAGTACCGCTCCGATCCCATGTTTCAGCAGGTGCACGAGCGTTGGCCGATGCTGGTGATCTGGGACGACCACGAGTACTCCGACGACGCGTGGGGCGCCACCTCGACCTATTTCGCGGGCCGCGTGGACGAGTACGACGAAGCGCGCAAGCACAACGCCGAGCGAGCTTTCTACGAGTGGGTGCCCATCGACGTCGGGCTCGACGACGAGGGCGAGCTCGACATCGATGCCGCCGACCTCTACCCCAACGCCCGTATCTACCGCGACCTTGTCTACGGCGCCAACCTGCACCTCGTGCTGACCGACCTGCGCAGCTTCCGCCCCGACCACCTGATCGCCGAGGACGCCTTCCCGGGCGCCATCGCCATGGATGAGCCGACCCTGGCCGCCCTGGTGGGCGAGGCGTGGCCGGCGGTGCGGGGGAGCTTCGACGCCTACGTCGACATGAACGTGCTCGGCGCCTCGCTGCCGATTCTGCGTCAGACCGCCACGATCATTGCGGCCAACCTCTACCAGATGGAGAACCCCGAGCTCGACCTCTTCGGAGCGGTCCGTGCCGCCGAAGAGGCGCTTTCGGGCAACGTCAGCACCACCTTCCTCAACGAGCTCTTCGCGGCGGCCGGTCTGACGCCCCTCTTCACATCCGAGATCCAGGCGGGGCTGCCGCGGGGGCTGTCCTACCTCCTGATGGGCAAGACGTCCATCTACTCGTCGTTCGGCTCCCGCTTCCAGGTGGTCAAGGACACCTTCGATCTCTACGCCGGCTACCGCTACCTGACCAGCGCCGGTG
>DATIVB010000226.1:0-7505 GCA_035466375.1 Chondromyces sp. | reverse complement strand
TCGACCGCGTCCTCGACCAGGATCGCGGCCGCCTCGGGGAGGCTGCGCGCGAGCAGCCGGCCTGGCGCGGTGATCGACCCCATGAGCGAGATGTGGCGCGGGGCCACCTCGCCGATCGTGCCGTCGGCGGCGAGCTCGTGCAGCCGGTCGAGGGGCAGGCCCATGTTGCGGTCGGCGTCGATGCCGGCGTGGGAGAAGGAGTCCGAGCGGTGGTGCTCCTCGAGGGCCTGGACCTCGGCGTCGGCGGGAATCACGCGGTAGCTCCAGTCGCCGCCGCGTACCGAGTCGCTGAAGGGTTCGTCGCCGGGGACCACGAGCCCGGCCGACGACACCAACGCCACCCGGCACTCGGAGAGGGGTTTGGCGAGGCGCGCCACCGGGACCGGCTCGATGCGCCGCCAGCGGTAGGCGCGGAGGAACGCGCGCAGGCCCAGGGAAAGGCCCTTGGTGTCGGCCACGGGCGAAGGGTAGCACTCTGAATTAGGAATTAGGAATTAGGAATTAGGAATTAGGAAGTAGGAATGCCGCCCCCACCCCCTGTGAGGGGAAAGGCGGTCGCCGATCGAGGCGCATCCCACCAAGGAGTCGAATCGGACATGCCCCGTTTTCCGGGCGGGCGGGTGAATCAGTGACGACCAGCCATCGCCCCTCGGCAAAGGTTCACGCAATGCCTACACCCTGGGCGGGTGGGGGGAATTTCGAAATTCGAGATTCGAAATTCGAAATGGGCGGGCGGCCGGCATTCCTAATTCCTAATTCCTAATTCCTCATTCTCGGGCGGGCGGGCGGCGGGTGCGGTCGGGCCGCGGTACAATTCCGCCCATGCTGGACTTGAACTTCCGTCGTGTGTCGCTGGTGTTGGTGGGTCTGCTGGTTCTCGTGATGGCGGCGCCGCCCGGGCCGCTTGCGGCTGCGGAGGAGGCGTCGGTGGTCTCCGGGCCGGTGGAGCGCACCCTGGTCTCGGGCGCGCGGGCGCTGCTGTGGCCGCGCCCGGGCTCGGGAACGGTGCTGGTGACGGTCGCCGTGCCGGCCGGCTCGCAGGACGAGCCCGAGGGCCGGGGCGGGCTCTCCCACTACCTCGAGCACCTGCTCTTCGACGGCTTCGACGAGCTCGACGAGCGCGGGGTCACCGAGAGCTTCGAGAGGCTCTCGGCCTACATGAACGCCTTCACCCGCGAGCAGGCCACGGTGTACTTCGCCCTGGTTCCGGCTTCCGACGCCGAGGTCGCCGCCGAGCTGATGGCGGGCATGCTGATGCGCTCGACCATCGGCCCCGAGGTCTTCGAGAAGGAGAAGAAGGTCATCCTCGAGGAGCTCGCCAAGGACCACGCCTCGCCGACCGGTCTCGCCGAGGAACGGCTGCGCGAGCTGCTGTGGGCCGGCACCCCGCTCGAGCACCCGGTGGGTGGCTCGCTCGCCTCCGTCGGCTCGACGACCCGCGACGAGGTGGTGCGCTACTGGCAGGCGCACTACGTGCCGTCCGGCTTCCGCATCCTGATCACCGGAGACCTCCCGCTCGAAGGCCTCGAGCAGGTCCTGGCGCCGTTCGCCGCGGCGTTCACGGTGGCCGAGCCGCCGCAGCGGTCAGACCTGCTGAGCTGGCCGGGCTGGGGCGAGTGGGCGGCGGCGCCGGCGCCCGACAAGCCGGCGGCGAGCCCCGGCGGGCCGCCCGCAGGGATGGGCATGGGCCACGGCATGCCGGGCGCTGCGGCCGGCCCCTCCGGCGGCACCCTGTCGGTGGTGATGGCCGCACCGGACCGGCTCTCGACCTCGGGCACCGAGCTCGAGGTCCTGGCACGGTGGCTGGCGGACCCGGCGGGGCCGCTGGGCTCGGTGCTGCTGCCGGACCATGCCGCGGACCTCGGGGTCACGCGCCTGCCTCGGGTGCCGCGCGATCTCCTGGAGGTGCGGGTCGAGGCGAAGATCGGCGTCGAGCCCGAGCGGCTCCTGGCCCTCGTGCTGGGTGGGCTGCAGGCGGCGGCCGCCGGTCCCACCGACGCCGAGACGGCGGCCATCCAGCGTGCGTGGCAGGGCGAGCGCGCTCTCAACGACCAGCGCCTGCACTACGCGGCGGTGTTCTACGGCGAGGCCCTGGCGTCGGTCCGGGGGCCGCTGGCCGAGGCGGTGTCTCCGCCGCGCGTCACCGGGGCCGAGGTGCGGTCGGCCGCCGCGGCCCTGCTTTCGGGGATGCGCAACCGCACGCGCGCCGCCTGGCTCGGTCGCGGAGGCCCCGCGGAGCGAGCCCCGCTGCCGGAGGCGGCGGCGGTGCCCGAACGGGAGCGGACAACCACTCTCGGCGAGGGCCCGCTGGGCAGCCGGGTGGCGACCCTGGACAACGGGCTCGTGGTCGGAATTCTCCCGGAGGAGGGCAGCGAGGTCTTCGGGATTCACCTGCTGGTGGCGGACCGCACCCTGCGTGAGCCGGCGGACAGCCCGGGGGTGGCCGACCTCGTCCACCGTCTTCTCGACGGGGGCACGGTGTTGAGCGGCAGCCGGGAGCTCGCGGAGCGTGTCCGGAGGGCCGGGCTCGACCTCAAGACCGCGGACGCGCCGGCGATACCGTTCGACAACCGCTACCACGTGCCCGATTTCTCCTACGTGCGGCTCGAGGGCCCGGCTCCGGAGCTCGAAGGGGCGCTGCTGATGCTCGCGGAGATGGTCCGGGTGCCGGCGTGGGACGACGCGGGCTGGACCTCAGCCGCCGCCGGCCACCGGGCGGCGCGCGAGGCAGACAACCGCGGTGCGGAGAGGGCGGAGCAACTCTTCCTGGGCGCGTTGCTCGGCGCCGACCATCCGCTGGCGCGGCCGGTATCCGGGCCCGCGGGCGGGGCGGTTGCAGGCCCCGAGGTCGTCCGCGAGTTCTGGGCCGACTGGCCCGGGGGTTACTTCGCGCCCGACCGCCTGGTCCTCACCGTGGCCTCGCCGCTGAGCGCCGGCGAGACCCTGCAGCTGATCGCCTCCGCCTTTGCGGGCGGGCCGGCGGCCGCGCCGGCGCGAGGCCCCTATCCCGATCCGCTGCCGGCCTCAGCACCGCCGGCGCCGGAGATCGGCGACGCACCTCAGGTCACGGTCATGTGGGGTCGGGCCGCCGAGGTGGAGCCCGAGCATCGCGCGCCGCTGCTGGTGGCCATGGACGCCCTGTCGGACCGCATGACGGCGGTGATCCGCGAGCGCGAGGGGCTGGCCTACCGGCTCGGCGCCGGGGTCCGCGCGCTTCCGGAGGGAGCCTGGGTGCTGTGGGCGACGGTCGGGACCCGCCCCGAGAACGTGGACCGGGTCTCCGGGCTTCTGGTGGAGCTCGTGACCGAGCTCGGCGGCGCACCGCTGACCGCAGCCGACATCGAGCGTCTCAACGCACGCGAGCGCCGCACCCGCATGCTGCGCGGCCTGTCGGCGGCGTCGCGCGCCTACCGGGTCGGCCGCGCGCTCTTCGAGGGGCCGGGCTCGCCGTTGGCGGTGGACGAGGCGGCGTACGCGGCGGTGACCCCGGAGCAGGTCCAGGAGGCGGTGCGGACCTACCTGGTGGCGGAGGAGATGGTGCTGGTCGTCACGCCGTGATCGGGTAGGGGCGGATTTCGGATTTGGGATTTCGGATTTCGGATTTCCGACCGCCCACCCGCGTGAACCACAGAGGCACAGAGGAAGCACAGAGCCGACCGCCCACCCAGAAACACGAAGGCACCAAGACACCAAGAAGTCACGAAGGCCACCCGCCCACGTCGTAACCACGAACGCACGAAGGCAGGAAGAACATCACAAAGGCCACCCGCCCACCCATTGAAACGCAAAGACGCAAAGGGGGCGGGTGCGGGGGGCATAGGCGCTGACTCAGGCGTGTTGGCGAGCGATCTGTCAGTGCGGTCAGGCTCAGCTGGCGCTCTTTGTTCGTCCCGAGCCCGAGCCCGTTACCGTTGCCGTTCCCGATACTCTCGACCTCCTGAGAGGGAGAGTGTCATGTTCTTCGACCTCGAGCTGACATCGTTGGTAAGGTCGATCTCTCAGAAGGACCCGTATCTTCGATAACGGTAACGGCAACGGGCTCGGGCTCGGGCTTGAACAGCCTGCTTTCAGGTTGTGTCAGCGCCTATGGTGCGGAGGGCGGCCTTCATGTGTCCCTTGGCGCCTTCGTGGTTGCGACGTGGGCGGGCGGAACGTTCAACGTTCAAACGTTCAACGTTCTAACGACTCCCGCCCTCACGCCCCGTCAGCCGCCACCAACGACCCCTCCGTCACCCAGTGCTCGTAGAGGCGGCGGATGCGGAAGGCGTCGAGGGCGATCTCGGCCTCGACCTCGGCGGCGGGCTTGCCGGCGGAGGCCCGTCCCCAGACCTCCTTGGCGAGCTTGGGGTCGGCGTCCTCTTTGACGTCGGTGGGCTTCTTGCCGCTTCCCTTGAAGCGCGCGTCGTCGGGGACCAGGGAGCGCGCCCGGTTGAACTCGTCGTAGCGGCGCATGCCTTCCATGAGCAGGGACATGACCGAGCGCGAGCTCGCCGAGCTCGGACGGCTGTCGCCGGCCGAGTCGTCGTTGAGGAACCGGAACCTGCCCTCGACGGGACGCTCGAGGAGCTGGTACACCGCCAGCTCGTCCGCGAGCCGGCCGGCCGCAGCGGTAACCATCTCGCCCTTGACGAGCTCGATGCGCGCCACCGCCTCGCGGCCGTCGCGCGCGCCGATCTCGAGGACCCCGGTCAGGCCCGTGTCCGCGAGGTTCTGCAGCAGGTTCGGTAGCCCGAACAGGGCCAGGTCGCCGCTCAAGGTGATGGAATCATCCGCCGGCCTGGCCTCGGGCGCCACCGGGCGGCCCGCTCGCGCCAGCGCCTGGCGGGCGATCTTCCCGAAGCTCTGGTCGGCGAACTTCTCGACGATCTCCGAGAGCAGCTTCTGGACCTCGGCGGAGCGGGTGCCGGACACGGCGGTCACCAGCTGGTCGAGGATCAGCGCCTTGCGCTGGGCGCCGATCGACATCCCGAGGAAGCGCCGGGGCAGCTCCTGGTTGATGGCGTCGAGGATCCGCACCAGCTGCGCGGGGTACTCGCTCAGGTCCTGACCCGAGAGCTGCGCCATGCGGGCGTAGGTGTCGCCGAGCTGCGGGTTGCCCTTGAGCCCGTGGGTGATGACGATCTCGAGAGCGTCGTTGGTGCGGCTCGCGCACAGCTGCTTGATGGTGTTGCTCAGCAGCAGCCGCGCCTCCTTGGCGTCGAGCGGGAGCGAGGCGGTGCCCGTGAGCGCGTCCTCGAGCTGACTGATGCGCGCGGCGACGATGGCGTAGGCCCGCTGGTGCTGCAGCTGGATCAGGGCGGTCAGGCTCTCGCGCACCACCGGCAGGGGGCCGCTGAGGTCGGAGCTGAGATTGAGAAGGTCGATCTCGTGCTCGACGTTCTCGTCGCTCGGCGGCGGGATGGCGCGCATGAGGTACAGGAGGTTGCGCTCCACGTGCCAGGGCAGGCGCTCGCTGCCGCTGAATGACTCGTCGAGGGCCTGGACGGCCTCCATCCGGGCCTCCTGGCCGTGCGCGCGCAGCAGTTGGAGGATGTGCAGCCGCTGCTCCCGGTCCTCTTCTTCGATGAGGCGCGCGAGCAGGCGGTCGGCGCGCAGCTCGGGGAAGAACTTCATCACCCGGTGCAGCAGCCGCCGCTTGTCGGGATCGTCCGCGAGCGCGACGAGGCGGTCGCGTTCGAGCTTGCCGTAGCTCTCCTCGACGACCGGGCCGGCGGTTGCCGCGTCGACCTCGGCCGCCTCGATCATCCGTCCGGCGAGGTCGAACATCGTCACCGATCGCCCGAGGGCGCCCCGGTTGAACTCGTCGACCGCGACGCCGACCAGCTCCGTGAATCGGCTCAGAAGCTCGGCCGGGTCCTTGGAGAGACGCACCACCTTGCGCATCGCGCGGGCGGCCACCGAGGGGGAGTCCTCGCCGGCCACCGCGTCGTAGGGCGGCGGCGCCCAGTCCGGCAGCCCCTGGCTGAGGAGCTGGAAGACGCTGGAGCCGAGGCCGGCGATGCCGAGCTCCTTGAGGAAGCCGAGCTGCGACTCGAGCTCGTGCGAGCTCGCGGCGTGGGAGGCGACCTCCTCGACGACCTGGGCGAGGACCGCGCCGCGCTCGCCGGAAGCGTCTGCCGCCGCGGGGGCCCCGGCCTGGACCGGGATCGCCTGCTGCAGCCGATCGAGGAGCAGGTTCAGCCGCCGCAGGGCGGAGGGGTCCGCGGCCGCGGCGCCGATACCGGCGAGGTTGCCGGCGGCAGGGCCGGCCAGGCCGCCGGGGGGGACCGGATAGCCGCCGGTCGGGGCCGCGCCGCCGTAGCCCCCGCCGCCGCCACCGCCCCCACCGCCCCCGCCGCCCGGACCCTGCACCTGCTTGTGCAGGATCTCCGTTTTGCTGCTGCTGAGGGCGGTGCTCTTCTCGAGGTGGGCGAGGGCCTGCGCGAGGCCCGGCCGCTGCTCGGGGGGGCAGAGCGCGTCGAGGTGCGGCCGCAGGCCTCCGAGGTGGCGCGCGACTTCTTCGCGGGGGATGAGCTCGAGGATACCGAGCTGGTGCAGCTTGGTGGCCGCATGCGCAATGAGGTCGGCCACCGACATGTTGCTGGCGCCGCTGATCTGGTCGCCGATCCACGACCCGATCTCGGCCGCCACCACCTGCGGCGGCACCTCGAAGATCTCGCTGGCGTTGTTGGCGAAGATCATGGGCGCGATCTCGTCCGAAAGGTACCGCTTGAGGAGCGCGCGCTCCTCCTGGTATCCGGTGATTTCGGGCTCTCCGCTCACGAGGACCGCCCTCCCGCTCGATTCGACTCGGCCGCGAGCCCCGGGGGAACCTGCCCGGGGCGGCGCTCGCCCGCGTCAGGGGAGCCCCCCTGGGGGTGAACCGAGCCCAAACTGCCGCCTGATCTCATAGTACCGCAGAACGAAGGCGTTCCGCTGCGTCAGTGACCTCGTTCGGCGCACCGACCGCGGTCTGCAGCCGGTCCGGTGCGCGGGCGGAATCTCAGAGCTCCGGCAGCATCCGGCGGGCGATCGGGCGTGCGAACGCGAGGTTCGGGTTGAGCTGATTGAACTCGACCACCTGACGACAGGCGGCGCGCGCGGCCTCCCGGTCGCCGGCCGCGGCGAAGGCGCGGGCATTGAGGAGCAGGACCTCCGGGTCCTGCTGGTTGGCATGGGCGAGCTCGAAGAGCGCTTTTCTGGGTTCGCCGGCGGCGAGCGCCACCCGGGCCGCGAGCTCCCTGGCCTGTTGGAGCTCGAAGTTGATGCCGTGGGCCTTTGTCGCGGAGGCGTAGTCCGCGGCAAGCCCGGTGGCGATCGTCGTCTCGCCGCGCTCGAGCGCGGTCCGCGCCCGCTCGCAGATCAGGTTGCGCCCCGCCGCCTCCTTGACGTCGTCGGTCGCTTCCGAGCTCGTGATCATCTCCACCGACTCCCGGTACCGGGCCTCCGCCTCGTCGAGGCGCCCGGCGTGGCGCAGGATGTCGCCCATGGCATTCAGGTCGAAGCCCATGGCGACGCGATCGCCG
>DATIVB010000225.1:0-3334 GCA_035466375.1 Chondromyces sp. | reverse complement strand
CAAAGCCGTGCCGGGCGTCAAGGTCACCGGCATCACCCGCATGATGATCACCGAGATGGACGAGCACGTGTCGCTCTACCTCTCGCCCATCAACATCGAGCCCGAGAAACCGGTGATGCCGATCTCCCACCCGGGCTACTACTGCTCGTACCTCGAGAAGAAGCTCGGGCCCTACGCCACCCTCGGCCTCGCCGAGGACACCTGGGCGCTCAACGAGAAGATCACCGACGACCGCACCTTCATGACCCAGACCGCCGACATCGACAAGGAGCGGGAGGTCATGCTCTTCACCGCCCTCGACCGCCTGCGCAAGGGTGCGCTGGTCACGGTCTTCGACGCGGCGGACCGAGTCAACCACATGTTCTGGCGCTACACCGAGGACGGCCACCCGGCGGCGGCCGGGATCGAGAACCCCGAGCACGCCAACGCCATCGAGGAGCAGTACGTGCGCAACGACGCGATCGTCGGCCGGGTCCTGGAGCGGCTCGACGAGGGCGACGTGCTGTGGGTGATGTCGGACCACGGCTGCACCTCGTTCCGCCGCGGCGTCAACCTCAACGCCTGGCTGCTCGAGCACGGCTACCTCGCGTTGAAGGAAGGGGCGGACCCTTCCCAGCCCTGGCTGCAGTCGGTGGACTGGTCGCGCACCCGGGCCTACGCGGTGGGGCTGGTGGGCATCTTCCTCAACGTCAAGGGGCGCGAGGCGCACGGCATCGTCGCCCCCGGCGAAGAAGTGGAGGCCCTCAAGGCCGAGCTCAGGTCGAAGCTCGACGGCCTGGTGGACGGCGAAAAGAAGGAGGTCGCGATCAACGAGGCCTTCGACACCGACCGGCTCTACCGCGGGCCGTACAAAGGCAACGCCCCCGACCTGCTGATGGGCTACAACCACGGCTACCGGATCTCCTGGGACTGCGCGTCGGGGGTCGTCGCCGGCCCGGTCTTCGAGGACAACGTCAAGGCGTGGAGCGGCGACCACATCGTCGACCCGCGGCTGGTGCCGGGGATCTTCCTCGCCAATCACCCGATCGACACGGAGGACCCGGCCATCATCGACCTCGCGCCGACGGCGCTGAGGCTCTTCGGCGTGCGGCCGCCGCCGCACATGGAGGGCTCGCCGGTCGTCGACGACGCGAGGTTTACACACCGAACCTAGAGGGAGAGCCCGCCATGTTCGACTACACCAAGGTCAAGCTCGAGAAAAGCCTGGTCGACCGCATCCGCCGCTTCTCCGAGATCGCCGGCTACGCGTCGCCCGAGGAGTTCATCACCCACGCCCTCGAGAAGGAGCTCGCGCAGCTCGAGGACGCCGGCTCCGAGGAGGAGATCAAGAAGCGCCTCCAGGGGCTCGGCTACATGTCCTGAGGCCGCGCGCAACCGTCGATGCGACCCGTCAACGATCTCCTGCGCCCGGTCTTCGACCTCCTGCAGGCGCCGCTCGCCGGCCTGCCGGCCTTTCTCGGCGTGCTCCTGTGGTCGATCCCGGTCGGCGTGTTCGCGCTCTGGGTCTTCGGCAAGACCTCGAACCAGGAGCGCATCGCCGAGGTCAAGCGCCACATCTTTGCCGGTCTCTTCGAGATCCGCCTTTTCAACGACGACCTGCGGGCCATCATGCGGGCGCAGGTGGAGATTCTCGGCCACGTCCTGCGCTACCAGGCGCTGGCCCTCAAGCCCATGATCTTCATCCTGCCGCCGCTGGTACTCGTCATGGTGCAACTGCACCAGTTCTACGGATTTCGCGGGCTGCAACCCGGCGACGAGGCGCTGATGACGGTGCAGCTCGGTCCCTCCGCCGGAGCGAGCGGCGCCCGGCCCGAGCTCTCGCTCGAGCTGCCGGACGGCCTGCGGGTCGTGACCGGCCCGGTGTGGGTGCCGTCCCTGGCGCAGGCCAGCTGGCTGCTCGGGGTGGAGTCCGAGGGCGATTTCGAGCTCGTCATCGGCGTCGACGGACAGACCTTCCGGAAGAGCGTGACCGCCACCTCGAAGCTGGTCCGGCTGTCGCCGGAACGCCCGCCGGCCACCTTCATCGGCCAGCTCGAGTGGCCCTCGGAACCGCCCTTCGAACGAGGCTCGGCGGTCCGCTCCGTGACGCTCGGCTATCCCGAGGGCACGATCGGCCTCCTCGGCTGGGACTTCGAGTGGAGCTTCGCCTGGATGGTGGTCTTCTTCGTCCTCACCATGGTGGTGGCCCTGGTCCTTCGCAAGCCCATGGGAGTCGAGCTCTGAGCCTGCTCGAACTCTACGCGGCACCTGGGCACGTGCGGGCGGAACGCCCGCACCACCATCGCGGCGCAGCCGCCCCGACCGAGAGGCGGGCGGGTGGAAATTCGAAATTCGAAATTCGAAATTCGAAATCGCTGTCCTCCCGGAGTGCGCACCGCTCTGGGAGCGCTCTATCGAAGCACCACGCCGAGCGCCCTCTCTCATGAAAAACCGCTCCGCCACCCTCGGCGCCTTCCTCATCTGCATTTCGGCCGTCCTGTGGGGCGTCGACGGCGTCGTCCTGACCCCGCGGCTCGCCAACCTCGATGTGCCGTTCGTGGTCTTCCTGCTGCACGCGATCCCGTTCGCGCTCATGCAGCCCTTCCTGTGGCCGAGCTACCGCCGCCTGCTGCGGATGCCGGCGCGCGGTTGGCTGGCTCTCGCGCTGGTCTCCTTCACGGGCGGCCTGCTGGGGACCCTGGCCATCATCACCGCCCTCTTCCTGGTCGACTTCAACCAGCTCAGCGTGGTGGTCCTGCTGCAGAAGCTGCAGCCGGTCTTCGCGCTCGCCCTGGCGGCGGTGCTGCTCGGCGAGCGGGTTTCGGCGCGCTTCCTCGGCGCCGCCGTCGTCGCCCTCGCCGGCGCCTACCTCTTGACCTTCGGGCTCTCCACCCCGGCCGCGAGCCCCGACTCCATCACCATCCGGGCGGCGCTGCTCGCGGTGGTCGCGGCGGCCGCTTTCGGCGTCGCCACCGTGCTCGGCAAGATGCTGCTCGGCGCCCTCGACTTCAAGGACGCGACCTTCGGCCGCTACGGCATGACCGCCGCCATGGCCCTCGCCTACCTGGCGATCGGCGGCGCCGGGCTCCCGTTCGGCTCCGTGACCGGCGCCGACTGGGTCATCATCCTCGTCATCGCGATCACCACAGGATCGGGCGCCATCTTCCTCTACTACTACGGCCTGACCCGGGTGCGTGCCTCGGTCGCCACCATCTGCGAGCTCTCCCTGCCGCTCACCGCCGTCCTCCTCGACTACCTGGTCAACGATTCGGTCCTCGGGCCGTGGCAATGGGCGGGCGCCGCGCTGCTGGTCAGCGCCATCGTGTGGATCAGCACGCGAGGGGTGGAGAGCAGC
>DATIVB010000224.1:0-1882 GCA_035466375.1 Chondromyces sp. | reverse complement strand
GCGGCAACCCGTCGAGCCGCTCGTCGTCACCTACGCCTGGGCGGACGAGGAGCTCGAGGCGCTCTCCGGCGCGCAGCGCCACCTGCTGCGCATGGGGCCGGAGAACGTCGCGAAGATCCAGAACAAGCTCGGCGAGCTGCGGGCGGCCCTCGCCGCACCGAAACAGGAATAGGCGACAGTTCTCAATTTTTAATTCTTAAATTTTAATTCTTAATTCCCACCCATTCTCCCGTGCTGAGGGGGGGGTAGTGGGGAATTCAAAATTCAAAATTGAGAATTGAGAACTCATTTGAGGACGATCTTCAGGTACCGCATGAAGGCCGGGATGTCGGCGAAGCTCAGCTCCGCCTCACCGGCGTGGAGCCCGTGACCGTCGTTGAGCATGCAGACCGCGGCCAGGCCGGCCTCGCGCGCGGCCAGCAGATCGTAGTGCGAGTCGCCGACACCGAGGCAGACCCCGGGCTCGAGGCCGAGGCGGCGAACCGCCTCGGCGATCGGCTTGCCGGAAGGCTTCCAGAAGCCGGAGTCGCGCGTGACCACGACATCGAAGCCGAGGCCGAAACGTTCGAGGAGCTCGCCGGTGTTCGCGTCCGAGTTGTTGGTCACGAGGGCCGTGGCGAGGCCGCGGGCGGCCAACAGCTCGAGGAGATCGGCTGCGCCCTCGTGGAGCTCGGCGGCGCGGCTCGCCGAGCCTTCGATCGCCTCGAGCTCGGCCCACCGCCGGCCGCGCTCGGGTTCGCCGAGGCCGTTGAGCTCGTCGATGATGGAGGCGCCGCTGACGCCGAGCTCGCGTCGGATCGCCGGCCAATCGTAGATCGAGTCCACCAGGGTGCCGTCCATGTCGAAGACGACGCCCTTTATGCCGGCCATGACGCCGGCCCTCAGCAGCTCGTCGCGCGGGAATCGCGGCAGGGAGCTTCGGGGCGCGGGCGCCGCCTCCGCGCGGCCGAGCCAGGCCAGGGGGACATCGATCGCAGCCAGCGCCTGCTCGACCTCGCTCGAGCCCTCCGGACTGCAGCCGACGAGCAGCGAGCCGGAGCCGATCAGGCCCAGCGGGTCCATGCCCAGCGCCCGGCACACGGCGCCGGTCACGGGCAGCACCGGCACCGCCTCGCGCGCCGCCTCGAGGGCGAGGCCCGATGCCACCGCCATCTCGTGCAGCGCTTCGCCGACGCCGCCCTCGGTCACGTCGTGGAGGGCGCTCACGCCGCGGCAGGAGGCCGCCGCGAGCGCCTCCGCAACCACCGAGAGGTTGGAAGCGTGCGTCGCGGCGTCGTCGAACCTGGCCGCGACTTCGGGCAGCTCCCGCAGCCGCGCGCCGTGCTCGGCGAGCAGGATCGAGGTTCCCTCGAGGCCCGCCGTGCGGGTCATGCCGACGAGATCGCCGGCGCGCAGGCCGCCGGTGGTCAGCGCCCGACTCTCCACCTTCCCCAGCATCGTACCGACGACCATGCTGTGGGGCAGCCCGGGCGTGATCTCGGTGTGACCGCCCACCAGCACCGCCCCGACCTCGGCGCAGGCCTCGCGCACCTGGGTCAGCAGCCCGCGGATGTGGGGCTCCGAAGCCTCCCCGGGCGCGATCAGACCCACCGCCAGGAAAAATCGCGGCCGCGCGCCGAGCACCGCCACGTCGTTCGCGTTGACGATCACCGCCAGGCGGCCGGCGTCGGCGGCGGTGAAGGACACCGGGTCCGAGGCCACCGCCCACAGCTCGCCGCCGAGCTCGACCAGCGCCGCGTCCTCGCCCGCCGCCGGACCGAGCACGACCTCCGGCGGCAGCGAGCCGGACACGAGCTCGGCGATCAGCTCCCAGGGAACCTTGCCGGGGGAGAGGCGGTGGTTCATGCAGGCATCATCGCTGAGGCGGGGCGGGGCTGCAAGC
>DATIVB010000223.1:0-3118 GCA_035466375.1 Chondromyces sp. | reverse complement strand
GGCCACAGGGTGATCTCCGCCGTTCCCCGCTGGGGGCCGCGACGGATGTGGCAGCCCGGCCCGAAGTCCACCTCGCCGAGCTCCGTCGCGACGATCAGGCGCGGCAGCTCGCGGCCGCTGCCGTTGCGCCGCAGCTCGGTCGCGATGGCGATGATCGTGTCGAGGTCCACCGGTCGCCGGCTGTTCCAGTGCCGTTGGGTCTGCGCCCCGGCCACGTACAGGTGGTGGAACTCGAAGCCGAAGAGCCGGCACTTGGACGACAGCGCGCGCATGGCGGCGGCGCTGTCGTTGACGTTGTGCAGCAGGCAGCTGTTGAGATAGACCGTGACGCCGCGCTGGTGGAACGCCTCGACCACCCGGCGGTGGGAGTCGTCGAGCTGGCCCGCGCTCAAGACCAGCGTCTCGAGCTCGAAGCGCACGGGATCGGCCACCTCGAGGCTCTGCAGGGCCGCGTAGCGTTCCACCACCGAGGCGTCGTAGAGCAGCGGTTCGTCGTGGAAGACGCGGCTGCGCATGCGGAACGAGCGCACGTCCGTGTCGGCACGCAGGGCGCGCACGACGCGCTCGACCTCGTCCGGGGAGTAGGGCAGGTCCGTTTCCGTGCGCAACACGACGTCGGTGATCTCCGGCCGAGGCGCCACGTAGTCCACGATCTGTCGAAGCTGGCGATCGTCGCAGTCGGCGCGCACCTCGACGCGGGTCAGGTGCACGCGGCAGAGCTTCTCGCAGCCGCTGGAAACGACCTCCGGCCCGATGTCGGGCAGATGAGAGTAGAGCTCGGCGATCTGTTCCTCGTCGTAGGGCAGGTCGTCCTCGTCGTCCACGTCGTCAACACCGGGCAGCTCGACGCGAGGCGAGGCGAACAACGCCTCGTCGCCGATGTCGGCCATGAAGCGCGCCTCGAGCATCCCGTCGTCGTTCTCGCGCACGCCTTCGATCTCCTGGGCGGCGTCCACGAACTGGGAGAAATACTGTGCGGTATACGGCGTCCGGATCCACAGGAATGCCGGATCGTCGGAGTCGCGCTCAACCGCCCAGCCGCTGGTCAGCCAGTCAATCTTGCCGATCTTGGTGGCCGTGGTCAGGTGTGGGATCGCCCGGTCCGAGAGCTGGGCTCGCAGGAAGTTGCCGGCTCGCAACGCCGTCGCGATGGGGCTCCAGTAGCGTCGGTTGCCCCTGATGGCGCTGCACGGGAAGAAGATGTAGTGCATCTCCGCACCGCGCAGCCGCAGCTCGCGGTAAAGCCGGACCAGGACCTCGCCGTTGTCGTTGCAGCCGGCAAGGAACGGTGTCTGGATGTAGACCGGGATGCCGTTGCGCGCGAGCTCGGCGATGACCTCGAGCGAGGCGATGGAGGTCTCGTCCGGGTGAATGAAGTGCCCCGCCACCTCGAGGTGTTTCCCGACGGTGGCCAGGTCCTCCCGCGCCTTGATCAAGAACCGCATCCAGAACTCGCCGCGGCGGCGCAGCAGCTGCGGATGGTACGAGATGGACCGGGCCGCCAGGCGGATGGTCTCGACGTGAGGGATGCGCGCCAGCCCGTAGATCGACTGCTCCACGGTCTTGCGGTTCATCAGCGGCTCGCCGCCCGTGAGCACGACCTCCCGGATGTGGTCGTTGCCGGCGATATAGTCGAGCGCGGCGGCCACGTCCGCCACGGTCGGCGGCGCCTGTTCACGGGTTTCCTTGTGCTTGCGGAAGCAGAAGCGGCAGTACACCGGGCAGCTCATGTGCAGCACCAGGATCACCCGATTGTCGTACATCTGCTCGACCACGCCCTGATGGAACTGGCCGATCCAGGTGTGCACCTGGCCGTCCGGCGAAAGCTCGTCGGCGAACGGGAGGTACTGGTAGCCGATGTCCTCGGACAGCCTGATCTGGCGCAGCGTGTGGTGCGACAGCCTCACCGGATACTCGTGCAGAACACGACGGAGACTGTCCCGTTCATCCGCAGGCACCTCGAGGTTGCAGAGCCCCTCGTAGTGCTCGAGCTCGCGGATGTTCACGAAACCGCTCCCCGGCAGCATCTCCTCCAGGAACGCCAGCAGCAGCTCCTGGGGCAGGTCGATGCCCCCCAGGTTCACCCGGGCCACCGCCTCCGGCGACGCGTGGCTCAACACTTCCAGGACTTCGTGGATGAAGGCCTCGATCCTGTCCTCGAAGCCGCAGGCCGCGATCAACCGCTGCAGGCGATCCTCGCCGTCGCCCTCACCCAGCACGGCGGCAAACTCCGCCCCCACCACGGCGGGTTCGCCGTACCGGCCCAGGAAGTCGATCAGCCGGTCCTCGAGGAGACCGATATCGATTTCGCCCTGTGACAGAGGTGTTGCTTGCTTGCCCGTCCAGACGCCCGTTTCGGAATGCATGTCCTCACCTGTTTCCGCTCGTGGCCAAGCCGTTCTCCTCCCAGCCTAGGGGGGCGGTCCGGGCTTCGCAACCGTTCGTGCGTGTCGGGTCGACCCGGAAGGTCACCCGCCCGGGTCCCCCACCATTGGTGCCACGTCCGCTATTGCCGCAATAGGGGGCCACAATGAAAGCGCGGACCCTGTCAATGCAACAATGAGGAACGTGGTACCTGTCCGTCCGGCCTCACACCGGACGGCGGACCAGATCGAGCACGGTGGCCGGGTCGATGGTGCGGGCGCGCTCCCTGATCTCGGGCACGTAGCGCGCCTCGAGCGTCCGCGCCTCGCCGAGCAGCGAGTGGAAGGACTCCTTGAGGCTCTGCGCGTCGAGGGTGCGGCCGCCGGCGTAGTAGCTCTCGGCGACCTGACCCAGCGCCCAGGTGGTGGCGAAGGAGAAGGCCGAGCCGGTGGCGGTGGAGCCGAGCCGGCCGACCAGGGAGCCGCCGACCCTGCCCAGCAGGCCGCCGACCAGCCGGCGCCCGACGCGCTCGAGAGCCTGCGAACCCAGACCGAGTCCGACCGTCGCCAGGAGCTCGGCGATGTGCCGACGGTCGAGCTCGAAGCCGTGCGACTTGCCGATCCGGTAGACCATCTTCATCTGCAGCGGAATGATCGCCATCGTGGCCAGAGTCTGCGGCAGCAGCTCGAGCGCGCCGTTGAGGATCGAGTACCTGACGATCATCCGGTCGATCTCGGCGCCCGGCGCGGCCGGA
>DATIVB010000222.1:0-7304 GCA_035466375.1 Chondromyces sp. | reverse complement strand
TCTGCGAGCTCCGGGCTCTCGAGGCAGATGAAGGCGTTGTTGAAGGCGTTGCGCAGGTAGGTCTGCGAGAAGGAGGCCGCGATCACCATTCGGATGCCGCGGTATGCGAGGGCGGTGGCCGCCTGCTCACGCGACGAGCCGGTGCCGAAGTTTCGGCCGGCGACGATGATGTCGCCGGCAGCGGCGATCTCCTGGAACCGGGGATCGTAGTTGGCCATCGCGTGCGTCGCCATCTGCTCGGGGGTGAGGTCGTCGCGGTAGGTCACGTCCTTGCCGTAGATGCCGTCGGTGTTGAGGTTGTCCACCGGCAGCAGCAGCGCGCGCCCTTCGAGTCGGGCCGGGAAACCCTCGCGGATCGCCACCTCGCGCTCGAGCGGCCGCCAGCCGAGGTCGGTGAAGACGTACGCCGGCGCCGACGAGCCGAGGTCTTCCGGCCCGGTGATGAAACCGGCGGCGGCCGAGGCGGCGACCACGGCCGGGCTCGCCAGGTAGGCCTTGGCGTCGCGCGAGCCCATGCGGCCCTTGAAGTTGCGGTTGGTCGCCGAGATCCCGACCTCGCCGGGCTCGAGCAGGCCGACCCCGAGGCCGATGCACGCGCCGCAGCCGGCGGGCAGCGGGCGCGCGCCGGCGTCCAGCAGGGTCCGCCAGGCGCCGGCCGCCTCGGCCGCTGTCTGCACCTCGGCCGAAGCCGCCGCGACGTAGAGTTCGACGCCGTCCGCGACCCGACGGCCGCTGAGCACGGCGGCCGCCTCGACCAGATCGTCGAGGCGCGCGTTGGCGCACGACAGCAGGTACGCCTTGTGGATCGCGACCCGATCCTCGGCGATCTGGCGCACCGGCCGCATCACGGCGACGGTGTCGGGCCCGGAGACGTGCGGCGACACGGTTTCCAGATCGAGCACGATCTCCGCCGCGTACGAGGCGTCGGCGTCGGGCGCCGGCGGGTTCGCCTCCCAGCTCGCGATCATGGTCTCGGTCAGCCGGTCGGGCACGCCGCGCGCGGCGAGCACCGCGGCGCGGCCGCGCAGGTAGGCGGCCGTCACCGCGTCGAAGGGGAACCACCCCACCAGGGTGCCCCACTCGGTGCTCATGTTGGCGATCGTCAGCCGCTCGGACATCGAGAGCCCGGCCACTCCCGGACCGTGGAACTCGACGGCGGCGTTGAGGACCTCGCCCGAGTTGTAGAGGCCGCACAGGGTGATGATCAGGTCCTTGCCCGTGCAGCCGGGGCGCAGCGCCCCCTCGAGCACGACCTTGACCGTGCGCGGTACCTGCCACCAGGTGACGCCGCCCGCCCACAGGGCCGCGGCGTCGGTGCGCACGACGGGCGTGCCCACCGCCGCCAACGCACCGTACATGTTGGAGTGCGAGTCCGAGGCGACCACCAGTGATCCCGGGTGAACGAAGCCGTGCTCGACCATCAACTGGTGGCCGATGCCGGCGCCGGCCGGGAAGAAGACGATCCCCTGGCTCTCGGCGAACTCCTGGATGCGGCGGTACTTGGCGAGGTTCTCCTCGCTCGTGTCCTGGACGTTGTGGTCGAGGGTGAAGACCGGCTGCGAGGGGTCGGCGACCCGTTCCGCGCCGATGGTGCGGAACTTGGGCAGCACAGCGCCGGTGTTGTCGTGGGTCATGACGTGAGCCGGCCGCACCGTCACCATGTCCCCGGCCCGCACCTCGTGCCCGGGCTCGAGCCCCTCCGCGTGCGCTTGAACCACCTTTTCGGTAATCGTCTGACCCATATTCCCTCCGCAAATCGTCCATCCGTTACACGTTACACGTTAGAACGTTGAACGTTCGGGCGTTTCGGCCCTCAACGTGGAACGTTTAACGTGTAACGTTCGAACGAAAAACTCCCGATACATCTGAATTTCACGCGTTAATTCCCGACGACCAACTCTCCCATCAGCTCCCTGACGTCGTCGTACTCCTCGGCGCGGTTGATGGCCTGCTGCATCCGCTCGACGTCGGCCGGCGTCGCCACCCCTTCGGCGAGGGCGGCGAACTTGCCCGCGATCTCGGCATCGGTGAGGGGGTTGCGCGGGTCGCCCTTGGGGTAGTCCAGACGTTCTTCGAACTCCCGGCCGTCGCTGGTGCGAATGACCACCCGCACCTTCTGCAGGGCGGGGAAGGCGGCCTCGATCTCGGGGTCGGCGATGACCTTCACCTTGGGGAGCTGGGCGCGGATCGTCGGATCCATGATCTTGGCGTCGGTGAACTGGAGCGGCGTCACCTGGCGTTCGGCGACCGCGGCGGCGATCACGTACGGCAGCGAGTGGTCGGCGGTCTCCTTGCTGCGAGGGTCGTACTTGGAAGGGTCGGCCAGGATGTCGGCCGCCCGGCTCAGCGAGTAGATGGTGATCGACTCGATCGCATCCGGTGCGAGGTCGTTGTCGCTGACGAGGTCGAGCGTCGCGGAGATCGGGGCGTGGGTCAAAGCCTCGGTCGGGAAGTACTTCATACCGCACTGCAGGATCCGCCACGAACGTCCGAGGCCCTCGGTGAGGATGTCGAACTTCCACTCCGAGTCGAAGACGTGGCTGAAGCCCTCCTTGCCGTCGAGCACGTGCTCGGGCCCGGTGTAGCCGCGCTCGGCGAGCAGGGCCGCCAGCACGCCTGACTGCGTGGCGAGCGGGTCGACCGTGTTCTTCATCATGGTCAGCTTGCCGGCGGTCACCGAGCCCGTGGTGCAGTGGCGCGAGGCCGAGATACCGATGGCGTGCTGGATCTGCTCGCCGTCGAGGCCGAGCATGCGGCCGGCGGCGACCGGAGCGGCCGCCGCGGTCAGGGTCGCGTGGTGCCAGCCGATCTCGCGGATGCCCGGGTACGAGACCTCGCACAGCCGCTGCTCGATTTCGTACGCGATGGCGATGCCGACCATCACATCGCGCCCGGACCCGCCGGCGCGCTCGGCCGCTGCGACGGCGGCCGGGATCAGGTCCGACGGGTGCGACGGATCCTGCTTCCAGTAGATGTCGTTGTAGTCCATGACCCGGATCATGAGCGCATTGAGCAGGGAGGCCGACAGCGGGTCCCAGCGTTCGCCGGTCACCAGCACCCGGCACGGCCCGGTGCCGGCGGTCTCGCCGAGCAGGGCGCGGGCGATGTGGACGTCGTGCTGCTGGGCGCCGCCGAGGGCGCAGCCCACCGAGTCCATGAGATACCGTTTGACCTCGCGAACCACCTCTGGCGGTAGGTCCTCGTAGCGCACGGCAGCGGCCCAATCAGCAATGGTTCGGGTGACGTTCGACATGAATGGCCTCCGGTAACGATCGTGGTCGCCGCAGTGCGGCGGGTGAATTCTAGCGTGGAATTCCGAGGGCCGCACGATCACTCTCAACCTCAGATTCAGGGCGCCGGTTTCGCGGCCGACGATGTGTCTGCGGGCGATGGCGGCGCCGCGAAACCGGCGCCCTGAATTTGACAGGCCGCGGGCCCCGCTCGACCTTATGGGCGTCGGCGTATGATGCGGGCGGAGGCCTGAATGACTGTCGAGCGACGAACGGCGGCCTGTCTCGCGGTGGGCTCGGAGCTGATGGGGGACCGCCGCCTGGACTCCAACTCGCTGACTGTGACCCGGGCCCTGGCGCAGTACGGCGTGCAGGTGGACGAAAAGCGGGTGGTGGGCGATTCGGTCGAGCTCGTGGCGACGGCGATCCGGGAGCTGCTGGCGCGCCACGATGTGGTCGTCGTGACCGGCGGTCTCGGACCGACCGCCGACGACGTGACCCGGGACGCGGTGGCCGCCGCCCTCGAGCTCCCGATCGAGCTCGATGCCGAGGTGGAGGGTTGGATCCGCGACCGTTACGCGGAGCTCGGGCGCGACATGCCGGAGATCTGCACCTCGATGGCGCGCGTGGTCGAGGGTACGCGCCCGCTGCGCAACACCCGCGGCTCGGCGCCCGGGCTGCTCTTCGAGTCCGGCGACGGCATCCTCGCCGTCTTTCCGGGGGTGCCCTGGGAAATGGAGGAGATGCTCGAGCGCGACCTGGTGCCGGAGATCGCCCGGTGGAGCGGCGGCACCACGCGGATCAGCCGCACCCTGCTTCTCGGCGGCGTCGTCGAGTCGGACACCGAGGAGAAGATACGACACCTCTACGACCGTTTCGGACGTGAGGATGTGACCATCCTCGCCTCCTACGGTGTCCTGCGGTTGGTGCTTGCGGCCGAGGGCGACGAGACAGCGGCGCGGCACCGGCTCGACGACATGGAGCGCGCCTTCCGCAACGTCCTGGGCGCCGACGTGGCCGGGGTCGACATCGACGGCCTGCCGGAGGCCGTGTCCGAATGGCTGCGCAGGAGGCGGCAGACCCTGGCCACCGCCGAGTCGTGCACGGGCGGCCTGATCAGCACCCGTCTCACCGATGTTGCCGGCGCGTCCGGCGTCTTCATGGGCGGCGTGGTCAGCTACTCCAACCAGGCCAAGGAGTCGATCCTCGGCGTGCCGCACGAGCTCCTGGTGAGGCACGGGGCGGTCTCCGAGGAGGTGGCGCGGGCGATGGCGGCGGGTGCGCGGGACCGCCTGGGCGCGAACTGGGCGATCGGCATTACCGGCATCGCCGGGCCCACCGGAGGCACCCCCGAGAAGCCGGTGGGGCTGGTGCACTGGGCGGTGGCGGGCCCCGGCGTGACCAGGACGGCGCAGCGCGTG
Organism: Chondromyces sp.; assembly: GCA_035466375.1. GTDB lineage: Bacteria > Acidobacteriota > Thermoanaerobaculia > Thermoanaerobaculales > Sulfomarinibacteraceae > Sulfomarinibacter. Next base: position 2,653 of record DATIVB010000222.1, on the reverse strand, counting down.
TTTCCCGGCAACCGTTCGATCATCCGTGAGTGGAGCGCCAACGCCGCCCTCGACCTGCTGCGGCGACTGCTGGAGGACGCGGCGTCGTGAGCGAGGCGGTTCGCGCCTTCCTCGCGTTCGAGATTCCCGGGACCGTGCGGTCGCGGATCGCCGCCGCACGCGACGATGTGCGCCGCGACCTCCCGGCGGCGCGCTGGACGCGGCCCGAGAGCTGGCACCTCACCCTGAAGTTCCTCGGCGAGACGGAGCCCGGCCGGCTCGCCGCCCTGAGCTCCGCTCTGGCGCCGGCGGCGTGCGGCCTCGGGAGCGTCACCGCCCACCTCCACGGCAGCGGCTTCTTCCCGAACCCGGGCAACCCGCGGGTGGCGTGGATCGGCGGCGAGGCCGCGGGCGCCCAACCGGTGGCGGCAGCGGTGGAGGAAGCGGCGACCGCCTTGGGTTTCCCGCCCGACAGGAGAGCGTGGTCAGTGCACCTGACCCTCGCGCGGATGCGGTCGCGGTGGCCCCGCGCGGCCGTGGAGCGCTTCCTGAGTTGGGGGGACGAGCTCGATCTCGGGACCTTCCGGTGTCCGGAGATCGTGCTGTTCGAGAGCTCTCTCGAGCCCGGGGGCGCGGTATACACTGCCCTGCAGAGGATCCCTTTGACGTGAGGTTCGAGATCGCGCTCGTCGTCATCGCCTATCTGGTGGGTTCGGTCCCCACCGCCTACCTGCTGGTCCGGATGGCTGTTGGGCAGGACATCCGCACCCGGGGTTCGGGCAATGTCGGCGGCACCAATGCGCTGCGCACCGCAGGCTGGCGGATCGGGATCACGGTGACGCTGATCGACGTCGTCAAGGGAGTCCTCGCGGTGTGGCTGATGCGGCTCTACAACCCGGAGAGCGGCTGGGTCGCGGCGGCGGTGCTCGCCGCGGTGCTCGGGCACTGCTATCCGGTGTGGCTCAAGTTCAGGGGCGGTAAGGGCGTCGCGACCGGGTTCGGGGCTTTCCTGGTGATCGCTCCGCTGAGCGCGCTCGCCGCCCTCGGGCTCTGGTTTGTCGTTCTGACGATCGCACGGTGGGTGTCGCTGGCCTCGATGGTGGCGAGTGCCGCCTTCCCCCTGCTGCTCAAGCTCATCGACCGGCCCGACCTGAGAACCCTGGCCGCGGTGTCGGTCGCGGCGGTGGTCATCGTGCTCCGCCACGTCTCCAACATGCGCAAGATTGTGGCCGGCGAGGAAGCCAGGATCGGCCGCGACTTCTGGAGGTGATTCGTGAAGCTGAGCGTATTCGGCGCCGGGTCCTGGGGAACCGCCATGGCCCACCACCTGGCGCGGCGCGGCCACGAGACCCTGATGTGGGCGCGAGAGGCGGAGGTCGCGGACGGCATCAACTCGCAGCATCGCAACCCGCTGTTCCTGAGCGACCTCGACCTTCACCCCGGCCTCCGGGCGGTCAACGATCTCGCCGCCGCTGCCGCCCACGCCGACGTGTGGCTGTGGGTGGTGCCGGTGCAGTTCAGCCGCGCCGTGATGCAGGAGCTCAGGCCGTTCTTCAGCGAAGGCATCGTCGTGGTGTCGGCGTCCAAGGGCATCGAGACCGGCACCCTGCGCCGCATGGACGAGGTGGCGGACGAGGTCCTCGGCATCGACCCCCGCCGCTTCTGCTGCCTCTCCGGCCCGACCTTCGCGCGCGAGGTCGTGCGCGGCGACCCATCGGCGACGGTCCTCGCCTGTCCTGACCTGGAGCTCGCGAGCCGCCTGCAGGAGGAGTTCGCCGACCACCACCTGCGCTGCTACGCGGGCACCGACCTGGTGGGTGTCGAGCTGGCGGGCGCGCTGAAGAACGTGATCGCCATCGCGGCCGGGATCATCGACGGGCTCGGGCTGGGCTTCAACACCCAGGCCGCCCTGATGACGCGCGGGCTGCACGAGATCACCCGCCTCGGCGTCGCCCTGGGAGCCGAGGCCGAGACCTTTCGCGGGCTCGCCGGGATGGGCGATCTGGTGCTGACCTGCACCGGCGGACTCTCCCGCAACCGCACCCTCGGCCAGCGCCTCGGCCGCGGCGAGCCCCTGCAGCAGATCCTCGAGTCCACCCGCGAGGTCGCCGAGGGCGTGCGGACCTCGCCCGCCGCCGCGCGGCTGGCGAGCGAGCACGGCGTCGACATGCCGATCACCGACGCCGTCGCCCGTCTGCTAAGCGGCGAGGCCGACCCCAAGACCACGCTCCGGGAGCTCATGACCAGGCAGCTGAAGGTCGAAGCAGAACTGTAGGAAAGTCAGGAATGAGGAATTAGGAATCAGGAATTAGGAATTAGGAATGCTACCCGCCCGCCCATTTCGGATTTCGGATTTTCCACCCGGCCCCCCGGAAAGCCGGGTGTTCATCCAGAGTTTCCGGCGAAGCCGGTGATGGCGCTCGTGGTCGCGCATCTCCGCTGAGGTCACGCGGGATGGATGGGCGGCATTCCTAATTCCTCATTCCTCATTCCGAATTCGCGCGGGCTCCGGCCTGCGCGCGTCAGCACCCGCGGTTGGACTCGTCGCGCGGGATGCGCAGGCCGGAGACGAGGTTGCGTTCGGCGATGACGTGGATCGCCTTCGGGTGCTCGGGACAGGCGAACTCGCACAGGCCGCAGCCGGTGCAGGCCCCGCTGCCGACGAGCGGCCGGC
>DATIVB010000221.1:0-7686 GCA_035466375.1 Chondromyces sp. | reverse complement strand
CGAGACGTCGCGGTCGAGGTCGAGCGCGCCCTCCTCGACGAGCTGCATGACGACGATGGCGGACAGCGTCTTGGAGATCGAGGCGATCCGCATCAGGCTGTCCGGCGTGAGCTCGCGGTCGCCCTCGCCGGAGGGGTCGATCCGCGCCCGCCCGAACGTCGCCTCGAAGGTCGTCTCGCCGCCGCGCAGCACGGCGACGGCGAGCCCCGCCAGGGCCCGGGTCGGGTCCCCGCCGCCGTTCGCGAGCCCGGCGAGCTGTTGGCGCACGTCGTCTTCCACGCGTGTCATGGACTCGTCTTCCACCGTTCCACCGCCACCGCACGCGGTCATCGCAACCACCGTCAGAAAAGCCACCAGTGCCGCCAGTGCGTGTTTCATGGCGAGCACTATGCCACAGTCTGCACGCTGGGCAAGCCGGTCATCCGGGGCGGCCGGCGCATTGACTCTCAGAGCCTGAGAGCAAGCTGATCAAGCCCCGGCCCGAGCCCGTTGACGTTCCCGTTGCCGAAGTTTCGGGCCCGTCCCGAAGGCCGACCTTGAAACGACGAGATCGAGCGCAACCCGGTACACGTCGAGCGTCTCGAGGTTGAAGAACTTGACACCCTCCTTCTCAGGAGGTGCACAGGATCGGTAACGGCAACGGTAACGGGCTCGGGCTGGGGACGGACGAAGAGCACCAGCTGAGCCCGGCCGCACGTACCGATCGCTGGCCAACACGGCTCAGTCGGCGCGTTTGGAGAGCCTTCGCGCCGCAGCGTGCGTTCCGTCACTCCACTGCGGCCGGCTTCTCGCCTCGCCAGATCTTCGGCACCACCCACCCGAGGCCGGCGCCGGCGGCCACAGCCACCGCCAGGCACACCGCCGCCTGAATCCGGTTCCCGTAGAGGAAGGCGCCGGTGGCGAAGAGTGCCGAGTAGACGAAGGAGCAGCCGAGGACCCAGCCGAGCAGCGCCAGCGACAGGCTGTCGCGGGGGCCGACGGCTTCCCCGGGGTCGACGACCGCGGCCCAGCCGCGGCCGGCAGGCCGCACCGTGCGGTAGAACGCGCGCAGGGTCGCGGCGTCCGTCGGTCGGGTCGCGAAGGTCACGAGCACCCACACAATAGTCGTCAGTACAACCGACGTCACGAGCGCCGTGGCGGGCGACATGTCGAGCCCCGACTTGCGGGCGATGAAGAGCGAGAAGGCGATGGTGAAGGACGCGGCCATCGCCGCGATCTCCGACCACGCGTTGATCCGCCACCAGAACCAGCGCAGCAGGTAGATCAGGCCCGTGCCGGCCCCGATCGACAGCAGCAGCTGGAAAGCCTCGCCGGCGGTCGAGAGCAGGAAGACGGTGGCCCCGGAGACCACCATCAAGAGGGCCGTGATCACCCGCGACAGCCACACGAGGTGCCGTTCGGAGGCATCGGGCCTGAGGAACCGGCGGTAAAAGTCGTGGACGAGGTAGGAGCATCCCCAGTTGAGGTGAGTGGACATGGTCGAGACGTACGCCGACAGCAGCGACGCCACCAGCAGCCCGAGGAGCCCTGCGGGCAGAAGGGTCAGCATGGCCGGGTAGGCGAGGTCGTTGCCGATGAGATCGTCGGAGACGTGGGGCAGCGCCGTCTTGATGTCACCCAGGGTCGGGAAGACGAGCATCGAGCACAGGGCGACGATGATCCACGGCCACGGCCGCAGGGCGTAGTGGGCGATGGTGAACCACAGGGTCGCCGCCATGGCGTGCCGCTCGTCCTTCGCGGCGAGCATCCGCTGCGCGATGTAGGAGCCGCCGCCGGGCTCGGCGCCCGGGTACCACACCGACCACCACTGGATGGTGAGCGGGATGACGAGGACGGTCAGGGTCAGCCCCCAGTCGGAGAAGTCGGGCAGCAGGCGCAGGGTCGCGGGGTCGATCCTGGCCACCAGCCCGCCGAGGCCTCCGACCTGCGGCTGCGACAGCGCGACGTACGCCGCGGCGACCACGCCGACCATGGCGATGACGAACTGCACGAGGTCCGACCCGAGCACCCCCCACAGCCCCGCCAGCGCCGAGAAGACGATGCAGATGAGACCGCACACGATCACCGTCTGCAGGCGGTCCCAGCCGAGCATGACGTTGGCGATCTTGACCGCCGCGAGCGTCACCGAGGCCATGATGGCGCAGTTGAAGAACAGGCCGAGGTACACCGCGCGGAACCCTCGCACGAAGGCGGCCGACCGTCCCGAGTAACGGAGCTCGTAGAACTCGAGGTCCGTGAGCACCCCGGAGCGCCGCCACATCCGGGCGTAGAAGAAGACGGTCGCCATGCCGGTCAGAAGGAAGGCCCACCACGCCCAGTTCATCGACACCCCGCCGGTACGCACGAAATCGGTCACCAGGTTCGGGGTGTCGGTGGAAAAGGTCGTCGCCACCATCGAGGTGCCGATCAGCCACCACGGCGCCGAGCGTCCGGAGGCGAAGAACTCCGCGGTGCCCGAGCCCGCCCGCCGTGCGAAGAAGACGGCCGGCGCAAAGGCCGCCCCGAGACACGCGATGATGACGACCCAGTCGATCGCAGCGAGCTGCATGCCGTGTGGCCCCCCGTCCGACAGATCTTAACCCGCATTCTTCATGAGCCTTCGACCGGGTGTGCGATGCGCCGCGCGTGGACGGTATCCGCAGCACCGGAGGCGTGTGCTCCCGGGGCGTGCCCGGGCGTTCGAGGGCGTCCGGCTCCGGCCGTCATTCAGAAGCACGATCTGCCGTGCCGCCAAAAAAAACAGGGCGGGGCCTTGCCCCGCCCTATACGTTCGGAGCGCCGGAAGCTACCAGATCTTGACCCGCTGCTCGGGCGGAAGGTACATGCCGTCGTCCTCCTGAACCTCGAAGGCCGCCAGGAACTCGGGCATGTTGGGCAGGGTCCCGTTGACCCGGAACTCGGGCGGCGAGTGCGGGTCGGTGAGCACGCGGTTGCGCGTCGCCTCGTCGGTGGCCTTGTACTTCCAAACCTGGCCGATGCCGAGGAAGAAGCGCTGGTCGCCGGTGAAGCCGTCGAGCACTGGCGGCTCCTCGCCGCCGAGCGAGATCTTGTAGGCGCGGTGGGCGATGGTGAGCCCGGCGAGATCGCCGATGTTCTCGCCCTGGGTGAGCTCGCCGTTGACGTTGAGGTCGTCGAAGACCTGGAAGCCGTTGAACTGGTCGATCAGGGTGGCCGTGCGCTTGGCGAACTCCTCCCGGTCCTGCTCGGTCCACCAGTTGCGCAGGTTGCCGTCGCCGTCGTACTTGGAGCCCTGGTCGTCGAAGCCGTGCCCCATCTCGTGGCCGATGACCGCCCCGATGGCGCCGTAGTTGACCGCGTCGTCGGCCGCCAGGTTGAAGAACGGCGGCTGCAGGATTGCGGCCGGGAAGATGACCTCGTTCTGGGTCGGGATGTAGCCGGCATTGACGGTCTGCGGGTTCATCACCCACACCCACTTCTGGATCGGGCCGTCGAGCCGGTCGCGGTAGAGCTCGAAGCCGAAGCGGTTGGCGCGCCTCAGATTACCCACCAGGTCGCCGGCCACGATCTCGAGCTTGGAGTAGTCCTCCCAGCGGTCGGGATAGCCGATCTTGGGGGTGAACTTCTCGAGCTTGACCAGGGCCGCCTGCTTGGTCTCGGGGCTCATCCAGTCGAGCTCGGCGATAGCCTCGCCGTAGGCCTTCTGGATGTTGCCCACCAGCTCCACCATGCGCTCCTTGGCCTCGGGCGGGAAGTGGCGCGCGACGTAGACCTTGCCCACCACCTCGCCGAGGCTGCCGTTGACCACGTCGACGGCCCGCTTCCAGCGCGGCCGCTGCTCCTGCTGGCCCTGGAGGGTTCGGCCGTAGAACTCGAAGTTCTGCTCGTCGAGCTCGTTCGAGAGGTAGCTCGCGGCGCTGTCGAGCAGCTTCCAGCGCATGAAGGTCTTCCAGTCCTCGAGCGACGTCTCCCGGAAGATGTCGTCGAAGCCTTCGAGGTAGCTCGGCTGGCGGACGACGACATCGGCCTGGTCCGCGAGGCCCGCAGCCTCGAAGTAGGCCGGCCAGCTGAAGTCGGCGGCCAGCTCACTGAATCCGCCGAGCTCGTACTTGTTGTAGGTCGCCTCGGCGTCGCGGTTCTGGACCTTGGTCCAGTGGTGGGAGGCGAGCCGGCTTTCCAGGTCCATCAGCCGTGCCGCGGATCCGGCCGGGTCGCTGAAGCCCGCGAGCTCCCACATTCTCTCGATGTGCGCCACGTACTTCTCGCGCAGCTCCTTGGACTTATCATCCTGGTTGAAGTAGTAGTCGCGGTCGGGCAGGCCGAGCCCGCCCTGGGTCATGTAGGTCACGTAGCGGGTCGAGTCCTTGGCGTCGACCCAGATGTAGAGCCCGAACGGGGCGCCGCCGCCCTCGATGCTGCTGCGGGCGAAGAGCGCGGCGAGCTCGCCCTTGTCGGCGATGGCGTCGATCTCGGCCAGCGCACCCTCGAGGGGCTGGAGGCCCAACGCATCGAGGCGCTCGGTGTCCATGAACGAGTTGTAGAGGTCGGCCACTTTCTGCTCGTCGGAGCCCGGCTCGAGGTCGGTGCGCGCCGCGACCTCCTCGATGATGGCGTTGACGTCCTCTCGCGCCTTGTCGCGCAGGTCCATGAAGACGCCGGTGTAGGTGCGGTCGGCCGGGATCTCGGTGGTGGCGAGCCAGGTCCCGTTGACGTACCGGTAGAAGTCGTCCTGGGGCCGGACCGAAGGGTCCATGTTCGCGAGCTCGATGCCGCTGGTCGGTGCGGGCCGTGTCATCCCGCCGCGCGTCGCTTCCCGTCCGCACCCGGCCAGCACCAGCAGGCAGGCCGCTGCCGTCATCCAATCTCTCATTCTCACCTCCACGGTTTGGTTTCGGTTGTCACCGACGGTTCTTTCCCTGTGCGAGCTCCGACCGACCGCGCCTGCACGAGGGGTGTGCCTCGAGGCCGAACGGGCTCCCTGTATATTCGCGATTCGGCCGATCGGGTTTCATGATCCTGATCGCCGACCGTCTGAGAACGGCGGCTCCCCAAGGCCGGCCGGCGGCCGCGAAGCAGGACTGCGCGGCTGCAGGCGTTCCGGAAGCGCGGCCCGCCGTCAGCCGGACTTCGGCGCGGCCGGATCCTCCGGGGCGTCCGCGCCCAGCCGGCGCAGGGCTTCGGCGCCGTTGGTGTTGTCCGGGTTGAGCTCGAGCGACCTGCGGTAGAGGTCGATGGCGCGTTCCCTGTCGCCCTTGACCGCACAGGCCTCTCCAAGGCTGTCGTACGCGTTCCAGGATTGCGGGTACCGCTCGACGTTGAGCTCGAAGACGGCGATGGCCTCTTCCACGCGGCCCTCGCCGAGCAGGCGGTAGCCGCTCAGGTTGAACTCGTTCTCGTCGAAGTACACGTCCGTGGCGGCGTCCGTCGACAACTCCCGGTAGCGCGCAACGCCTGCATTGACGCCCCCGTCTCGGGTGGCCTGCTCCACCGCCACGGCCGCCGAGTCCTTGAACTGCCGCCACAGCGCCTCCACCTCGGTGCGGTGGTAGCGCGCGAGGTCGTCGTCGCTCGCACCGCCGGGACGCAGCGCGTCCAGCTCCGGCGGCACGGGCAGCCGGCCCATCGCCGTCTCGAAGTCGACCCGCTCGGCGTCGAGGCGCGCGACCTCGGACCACAGCCGGGCGATGTAGTCGCGCATCGCGACAAGCCGCGCGCGGGGCCACACGGTGTGCTGGCCGAGCACGACGTGCTCGATCTCCGCGCCGCCGTCGAGGAGCGCGCCGAACACCTCGAGCCAGCGCTCGATGTCGAGCTCCGGCTGGGCGCCGAAGTAGGGGAGCGGGCCCTGCTCGAGGAAGAAGCACCCCAGCAGCAGGACCTTCTCCTCCGGGATCAGAATGGCGATGTCGGAGTCCGAGTGCCCCCGGCCGAGCCAGTGCATCTCGAGGCGGAGGTCGCCGAGGTCGAGGTCGAGGCGCTCGGAAAAGCTCAGCTGCGGCAGGCGGACGGCGAACCCCGGCTCGGAAAGCCCGTCTGCGATACGGTCCAGGTGGTCCCGCCGGAGCGTCGCCGCCGCGGCTTCGTCGCTCTCCGGATCGAGCCCGGCGAGGGCGGCCCCGCCCTGCTCGAGCTGCCCGCGAATGACCTCCGCCCGGCGCGCCAGGTTGCCGCTGTCGGCCTCCATCGACGCCACCGCGAGCTCGTGACCGATCACCAGCGCCTCCGGGAACGCCGCGTTGCCCCAGGCGTGGCCCCAGTGGCCGTGGGTGTCGACCACGTAGGCGAAGCGGTCGCGGCCGGTTGCAGCACGGGCCGCCTCCCGGATCAGCCGGCCCATCAGCGCCGAGTGGCCCGGATCGACGAGCACCAGCCCCTCGGCACCGACGACCACGACGTGGTTGCTCGCCCACGGTGAGATCTCGGTGAGGACCACGACCCTGTCGGTCAGCTGCCTGACCTGAAAGACCTGGGCCGGGTCGGCCGCCGCGGCGGGGATGGCCGAAAGCACGAGACAGAGACCAGCGACGATGCAAACGGTGCGACGCATGGTGTTCTTCCTCCTCGAGGTGGTTCGGATGACCGTTGAGTCTCCGATCCTCCGATACGGCGAAGAGGTCCAAGAGTTGCGATGGCTGCGGCGCCTGCTCCCACCGTTCCGACACCCGTAAAGAACTCGGTCTGGGCCGTGGACCGAACAAGGCCAGGCGAGAATCTCGGGGTCCACGCGTCGGCCCGCGGCGCCGGAGGCGGCAGGGAGGAGGCAGCGTACGACCGACGCGAACCCGCCGGTGCCCGGTCATTTCTCGGCGTTCGGCATCGAAAAAAAAACGGGTGGGATTCCTCCCACCCGGCACATCCCATGGTCGATCGTCAGGACTACGGCATCGAGTAGGTGTTGGTCCAGGTGCCGATGTCGCCGGTCCCCTCGAAGCTCGCCGTCACCTTCCAGGCGCCCTGGCCCTGAAGACCCTCGAAACGCCCGTAGCCGCCGAAGTAGCCCCAGGTCCCGCACAGGTTCGGGCAGTCGGCGGTGCCGGCCTTCTCGACCTGCCACCAGTACGAGAAGCCGTGGCCGTCGACGGCCTTGGCGAAACAGCTCCCGGCGCCCGAGCTCACCACGCCCGCGGCGTTGATCCGCAGCTCGCCCACGCACTCGTTCGCGGTGTTGAAGGACGGGTGCTTCGGATCGTCGGCGAGCGACATGTTGCTGTAATGCACCATCTGCACCATCGAGCCGTCCGGCATCTCCGTCACCCGGACATCCGAGAAATGGTTGGTGAAGTGTCCGCTCCCGGATCCGGAATCTCCGGCCACGGCGGTGAGCGACCCGGCCACGACAACGACGATGCACGCAGTCAGAACTCTTTTCAGCATCTCTTCTCCTTCTGGGTTCCGGTCGTCGGCGGCCGACCTCGTTCATGTTGGTCTCGGCTGTCACGCCACCGCGCGGCGACCAGCGGTTGGTTTCATGCAGGATCTGATTCTCAGTATCAATAATTTTTCAGTTTTGTCAAGTCATTCTCATGGGGCCGCGGATCGCAGTGGTGCTCCGCCGAACGGTCCAGCGGTGCGATAGGCGACGGCGCTTTGATGGTATCGTCGGCCATCGCCGTCGGGCGGGGAGGGGAACAATCCATGAAGAACGCACTCGCACTGATTCTGCTCGTCGCGGTCCTCACATCGGGACCGGCTGTGGCCCAGGACCGCGGCGGCGCCCTCAAGCAGCTC
>DATIVB010000220.1:0-24122 GCA_035466375.1 Chondromyces sp. | reverse complement strand
TCTCGAGCTTGGAGCGGGCGCTCTGGAAGGCCGAGTGCGCCGTGCGCACCGCGGCGGGATCGAAGTCGTCGCGCTTGACCGACTCGGCGAGGTCGAGCCCGGCGCGCTCCACATCCGCCTTGAGGTCGATCATCCGCCGCGCGTGGTCGTAGACCAGGTCGCGGATCGTCTCCTGCTGCTCGTCGCTGAGGTTCAGGCGCTCCACGACCTGCGGCTCCGCCCACCACCTGCCGGGCGGCACGTCGAGCTGCTGTGCCGACAGCGGCGCGAAAGCCGCCAGCACCGCGATGATCGTCAGGGTCCCTTTCATGATCACCTCCCCACCGCGCCCCTCACGAGGCGCCGTTGGCGAACAGGTCCTCCGGGCGGTCGAGCCCGGGGTCGATGGCCTCGAAGCCCGGCAGCGAGTCGTCGGCGAGCACCGCGTCGACCTCGGCCAGGATGTCCTCCACCTCGAGCCTGGACACGGCCTCGGTCCCGGCGGGCGGCCCGGGCGCCCACAGCAGCGAGAGGGCGAGCGCCACCAGCACCGCCGCAGCCGCCGCGAGCACGGGCCGCAGCCGGGTCGTCTTCGGCAGCGGCGGCGCCAGGCGCTGCAGAACCTGCCGCCGCTGCGCCTCCCAGTCGGGCGCCTCGCCGAGCAGCTCGAGGCGACGGCGCTCGATGAACAGCTGCAGCTCGGCGACCCGGCGCTCACACCCGTCGCAGGCTGCCAGATGGGCGGCCGCTGCGGGCTCGAGATCGAGCCCCGCCACCGCCGCCGCCAGCTCGTGGTCGTCCAGATGGGGGTTCATCGGCATGCTCCCAACTCCTGCCGCAGCCGGTGCACCGCCCGGTGCAGCTGTGTCTTCACGGTCCCGACGTGGACGCCGAGCGCCTCGGCGATCTCCTCGAGCCCCATCTCGGCGTAGAAGCGGAGGCGGAAGACCTGCCGCTGCTGCGCCGGCAGGCCGGCCTCGAGGCGCTCGAGTCTGGCCACCGTCTGGCGGTCGATGGAGCGCTCCTCCGGGCCCGCCCGCCGGTCCGGCACCCGGGCCAGCGGGCCCTCGCCCCCGTCGTCGCCGTCTTCGGCCGCCGGCGCGAGCCGGCGCCGACGGCGCAGCTCGTCGAGGCAGGTGTTGATGGCGATGCGGGTCAGCCAGGTCGAAAAAGCCGCCCGGCCGTCGAAGTCGGCGATCCCTGTGAACGCCTTGACCAGGCTGTCCTGCGCCGCGGCGTCCGCCTCGTCGGCGCCGAGGTACTGGCGGCACACCATCCACACCCGCCGCTGGTGGCGGTTGACGAGCTCGCCGAAAGCGTCGCGGTCGCCGTTGCGGGCGCGCAGCACCAGCGCGTCGTCATCATGCCCGCCCGCGTCATCGGCTCGTGATGCATCCACAACGGCGGCCCGCAGCATAACCATACGACGTCCGCGGGGCGTCCTGGTTGACAGAAAACATCGTTCAAACGTTCGAACGTTCAAAGGTTGACACGTTCCCGCCCACCACCACCGTGCTCGGATGGGTGGGTGGAGACGTTCGAACGTGTAACGTCCTGACGTTCAATCGAGGGGCCGGGTGGGCGGAACGTTCAAACGTTCAACGTTCTAACGTTCAAACGACGGGCCGGCCGGGCGGCGTTACGACAACCTTCAGCGCCTTCGGTACGATCTCGAAACGGACGAACGGCGGTTCGAGCCGCACCGAGTTGCCGTCGAGGTGAGCCGGCAGCGGCTCGGCGAAGTGCAGCTCGAGCCACGAGCTCTGCAGCTCGATGGTGCCCGGCTTGGACCCCAGGGTGCCGCGCATGGCGGCGAGCAGGCGCGTCAGCCGCGACGGGACGCCGACCTCCGGCACCAGGCAGGCGTCGAGGAGCCCGTCGTCGGGCACCGCCGCCGGGGTCAGGGCGAAGCCGCCGCCGGTGGTGGGGCCGCCGTGCACCGCGAGGATCATCATCGAGCCCTCGTAGGTCCCCGCCTCGCTCTCCATCCGCACCTGCGGGGTGCGGTAGCTGAACAGGGAGGCGAGCGTGGTCACCAGGTAGACGGCGATGCCGCGCACCCACTTGATCCGCGCCGCGCGGTCGTTGATGTCGCCGGTGAGGCCGACGCCGATGGCGTTGAGCACCAGCCGGTCACCGACCCGGATCAGATCGACCTCGCGGACGTGTCCGTTACAGGCCGCCGCCGCCGCGGAGGCGAGATCGAGGGGCACGCCGAGGGTGCGGGCGGCGTCGTTGCCGGTTCCCAACGGCAGGATTGCGAGCTCGCCGCCTCCGGCCCGGAAGAGCCCCTCGGCCGCCTCGCAGACCGTGCCGTCGCCGCCCGCGACGACCACCCGTGCGACGCCGTCGGACGCGGCCGCGGCCGCGAGCTCGGTGGCGTGGCCGGGGGTCTCGGTGAAGACCGTCGGGGCCGCCAGGTCCAGGCGCTCGAGGGCGGCCGCGGTCTGCGGCCAGTGCCGGCCGACACGCCCCCCCGCGGCCGCCGGGTTGACGATGATCCGCACGCCGGGAGACTAGCAGAACGGGGCACGGTGTGCGGAGCCGGGCTGTCGCTCGGACTCCAGTGACCACAGCCGGCAGCGGCCACCGGAGTCGATCGGGACAGCTCTCGTGCGGATTCTCCGGGAGCGTCGAGCGCCCGTCGGACGTGGACGGATCCGGCCGCGAACCACGGTCCGCCGACCAGCGGGGTATGGTCGGAATCGTTGAGTTTCGGGGCTGGCTGTACTAAGGTCGGCAGCGAATTGGGTTCGTGTGGGACCGGTTCCGTGGGTTGCGGGAAATCCGACGATCGCGAAGGTGGTGCATGCTCTTCTTTCAAATAGCGATCGTGATTCTGTTCGCGCTCGCCGTTTCCGATTTGATCGTCGGCGTCAGCAACGACGCCGTCAACTTCCTCAACTCGTCGATCGGATCGCGCGTGGCGCCGCGCCACTTCATCATGATCGTCGCGAGCCTCGGCATGCTCGCCGGCGTCACTTTTTCCTCCGGCATGATGGAGGTCGCGCGCAAGGGCATCTTCCACCCCCAGTTCTTCACCATGCCGGAGCTGATGGTGCTGTTCCTGGCGGTGATGTTCACCGACATCCTGCTGCTCGACCTCTACAACACCTACGGCCTGCCGACCTCCACAACCGTGTCGATCGTTTTCGAGCTCCTCGGCGCCGCGGTGGCGGTGTCGCTGCTCAAGCTGGCGACCGCCGGCGAGAGCCTGTCGGGGATCCTCACCTACATCAACACCGGCAAGGCGCTGGCGATCATCTTCGGCATCCTGGTGTCGGTGGTCGTGGCCTTCTTCTCGGGGGCGATCGTCCAGTACGCGAGCCGCCTCCTCTTCACCTTCGACTACGAGAAGCGGCTGCGCCGCTGGGGCGGGCTGTGGGGCGGCGCCGCCTTGGCCACCATCACCTACTTCATACTCATCAAGGGCGCCAAGGGGGCGTCGTTCCTGAGCCCCGAGGCGGTCGCGTGGATCAACACCCACACCGGGACGATCTTTCTGATCTCCTTCGTCCTCGCGGCCATCGTGCTGCAGTCGCTGCTGCTGCTGACCCGGGTCAGCATCCTCAAGATCGTGGTCCTGGTCGGCACCTTCGCCCTCGCCATGGCGTTCGCGGCCAACGACCTGGTGAACTTCATCGGTGTGCCTCTGGCCGGGCTCAGCGCCTACACCGTCGCCGCCGGGGCCGCGGACCCCCTGACGGCCACCATGGAGGCCCTACGCCAGCCGGTGCGATCCAACACCGGTTTCCTGCTGATCGCCGGTGCGATCATGGTGGTGACCCTGTGGGTGTCGCGCAAGGCGCGTTCGGTGACCCGGACCGAGGTCAGCCTCGGCCGCCAGGAGGAGGGCTTCGAGCGCTTCGAGTCGACCGGGCTTTCGCGCAGCATCGTCCGCCTGATGTCGGCGGTGGTCGAGAGCACGAGTCGTTTGTTCCCGGCCCCCGTGCGGCGATGGGCGGACCGCCGCTTCGACCGCAGTGCGATCCGGCCGACCCCGACCTCCGACGGCAAGGTGCCGTCGTTCGACCTCATCCGCGCCGCGGTCAACCTGATGGTGGCCAGCGCCCTGATTTCCTTCGCCACCTCGCTCAAGCTGCCGCTGTCGACCACCTACGTGACCTTCATGGTCGCCATGGGCAGCTCGCTGTCGGACCAGGCCTGGGGACGGGACAGCGCGGTCTATCGGGTGGCCGGGGTCCTGACGGTGATCGGCGGCTGGTTCTTCACCGCCATGATGGCCTTCACGGTGTCCTTCGCCTTCGCCGCCGCGCTGTTCTTCGGCCGCGCGTCCGCCGCGGTCGGGATCGCGCTGCTGACAGGGTTCATCATCTACCGGACCCACCGCGTGCACCGCAAGCGCGAGGCCGAAACCAACTCGCTCGAGGTCTTCAACCTGCGCAAGATCAAGGACTCGGCGGCGGCGACCGCGGTCACCGTGGACCACATGGGCACCTTCCTGCGCGAGGTGCGGCGGGTCCTCAACCAGGGCTTCGACGGGCTCTTCGAGCAGAACCGCTCGACCCTCAAGGACGCCCGCGAGGGCCAGCGCCGGGTGCAGCTGTGGTCGAACGTCATCGCCGCCAACGTGTTCAAGGTCTTCCGCCTCAGCCGCTGGGAGGACGTCGAGCGGACCCAGCGCTACGCCGCGACGATCTCCAGCCTGCAGGAGATCTCGGAGAGCCTGCGCGACATCGTGGTGCGCGCCCACCTGCACGTCGCCAACAACCACTCCGGCCTGCTCGCCGAGCAGGTCGCCGAGCTCGACCAGGTGCGCTCGATCCTGGTGAAGATCCTCGACCACGCGTCTAGGGCGCTGCGCAACAAGGAGGAGCCGGATCAGCGGGCGATCGCGGACGGCAACCGGGAACTGAGGATGCTGGTCAACGAGTTCGACCAGAACCAGATCATGCGCATCCAGGCCAACCGCTCGAAGACCCGGCTCTCGATCCTCTTCTACAGCCTGGTGTGGGACTCGCTCAAGGTCGCCGAGCAGGCGACCCGCCTGTTCGAGATCTTCGACGAGTCGCTACGCATCGATGCGCCGCGGACGGACCCCGAGACGGCGCCTCAGCCGGCGCCGGAACCGGAACCGGCCTGAGGGACAGCGGACCCGCCGACCTCCGGGTCCGGCGGCACCGGCAGGAGGCGGACGGTGACGGTGGTGCCGACGCCCTCGCGCGAGTCGAGCTCCAAACCGCCGCCGAGCGCCTGCACCATGTGCTTGACGATGGCCAGGCCCAGCCCGAGGCCGCCGTCGCCCGGCGTACGGGCGCGGTCGACCCGATAGAAGCGCTGCAGCACCGCCTTGAGCTCGCCGGCCGGAATGCCCTCGCCGTTGTCTGCCACCTCGATCACCGGGACGCCTTCCTCGGCAAACGCCCGCACCTCGACCCAGCCGCCACGACGGTTGTACTTGACGGCGTTGTCGACCAGGTTGCGGAGCACGCGGTACAACCCGCGACGATCGGACCAGCACCGAACCGCCTCGTCGAGGACGAGCCGGACCTCGACGCCCGCGCGCTCGGCCTCCGGGCGCAGGTCGGATACCAGCTCGCGCGCCGTTGCCGCCGGCGAAAGAAGCTCGAGCTGGAGCTCGACCTGACCCGCCTCGATGGTGGCCAGCTCGTACAGCTCCACCGTCAGCCGGTCGAGGCGTTCGACCTGATGCACGAGCATGGCCGCGAGCCTCGGGTCGACCTCGTCCTCGAGGGCCTCGACCGTGGTCCGGAGTACCGTCAGGGGCGACCGCAGCTCGTGCGACAGGTCCTGCACGAATCGACGCCGCAGCTCCGCTGCCCGCCGCACCAGACCGACATCGGTAAACAGCGCCACAGCACCGCCGCCGCGCACCGGAAACGCGTGCACCTCCCAGAGGCCCCGGGGGTTCTCGATCACGACCGGGTCCGGACCGCCGCCGCCCGCAGCGGCCTCCACCGCCCGAACGGCCCCCGGGTTGCGGAGGATCTCGAGGAGGTGGGTGCCGAGCGCCACCTGCTCGACGCCGCAGAAACGGCGCGCCACGCGGTTGATGAGTCGGATCTCGAGGCCGGCGCTCACGACCAGGAGGCCGTCCCCCAGGCTCGAGGTGATGTCCACCAGCAGCTCGGAAATCCTGGAACGCTCGGCCTCGCACGCCGCAGCGCTCGAGCGCAACGACGCCAGCGCGTGCCGGGCCTCGTCCGCGCCCGCCACCTGCAGATCGCTCGTGAAGTCCCGCATCGGCGCAGCTGCGAGGTGCCATGTCGCGCCCTCGAGCACGAGCACCGCGAGGGTCCACAGCGCCGCCGCCAGGGTGATCCACTCCGGACCCCGGCCCCACACCGCCACCAGTGCCACGACCAGCAGGGGTAGGCCGGCAAGAATCGCGGTGGTCACATGGCGTCGCCGTCTCACGGGAAGCCCCGAAAGCGGTAGCCGGCGCCGATCACAGTTTCCACGACGTCCTGTCCGAGCTTCCTGCGCAGGGCCCGCACGTGCACGTCAACGGTGCGCGTCTCGACCTCGCTCGACAACCCCCACACCCGTTCGAGAATGCTGTCCCTCGACGCCACCCTGGGGCGGGTCGTGATCAGATACCACAAAAGCTCGAACTCGCGCACCGTCAGGCGCACCGGCTGGCCGTCGAGGAGCACCTCCATGGCCCCGCGCTCCACCGTCAGCCTGGAGTCGCCGTAAGCGTCCGCCGGCACACCTCCATCGAGGCTCCGGCGCCGCAGCAGGGCTCTGATCCGGCTCTTGAGCTCGCGCAGCGAGAACGGCTTGGTGATGTAGTCGTCCGCGCCGAGGTCGAGGCCGAGCACCCGGTCGCCCTCGGTCACCCGAGCGGTGAGGATGATGATGGGAAGGTCGGCCACTGCCGGCGTGTCGCGGATCTCACGGCACACGCCGAGCCCGTCGAGGTCCGGGAGGTTGAGGTCGAGGATTACGAGATCCGGCGGAGTCCCGAGGATGCCGTGCAGCCCCTCGCGTCCGGTGCCGTACCGTGTCACACGGTAGCCGTCCTTCTCGAGCGCCAGGATCAAGCTGGAGGCGAGATCGCGGTCGTCTTCGACGAGAGCGATCAGTTCGCGAGTCATGGCTCTTAATCCTCCGGCACCGGCCAGACGTGGCGGATCGGCCGCGCCTCGACCAGGTACACGACCTCTTCGGCGATGTTGGTCGCCTGGTCGGCAATGCGCTCGATGAATCGCGCCACCAGAATCAGGTCGATCGCGCGCGAAATCGTTTTCGGGTCCTCGATCATGTAGGTCAGGAGCTCGCGGAAGATCTGCATGTACAACGAGTCCACCTCGTCGTCGCGGCGGATCACTTCACGCGCCGACCGAGCATCACGCGCCACGTAGGCGGCGATGGCGTCCGAGACCATCGCGTGCGCGAGGCCCAGCATCCGCGGCAGATCGATGAGCGGCTTGAGGAGCGGGTACTTGCTGAAGTGCAGCACCCGCTCGGCGATATTGACCGCGTTGTCCGCAATGCGCTCGAGCTCGGGGCCCAGCTTGATCGCGACAATCACGAACCGCAGGTCGGTTGCAGCCGGCTGGTGGCGGGCGATGAACTCGGTCGCCAGGCGGTCGATTCCGACCTCGCACTGGTCGATCTCCTCGTCCATTGCGATCACCGCCTCGGCGATCTCGATATCCTGCGTGGTCAGCGCCTTCGAGATATCCTCGAGGCACTTCTCCACCAGCCCCGCCATGGTCAGGATGCTGCGCTTGATCTCGTCGAGCTCTTCTTCGAATTGCCGGTGCATCGATGGTCTCCTCAGCGCCAAAATCTCATATCACAGCCGTTTCTATCCGAAGCGGCCGGTGATGTACTCCTCGGTGACGCGTCGGTCGGGGTTGGTGAACATGGTGGTCGTTTCGTTGACCTCCACCAGCTCGCCGAGCATGAAGAACGCCGTCACATCGGCGATGCGCGCGGCCTGCTGCAGGTTGTGGGTGACGATGACGATGCTGTAACGCTCCTTGAGCTGGCGCAGGGTCTCCTCGACCTTGGCCGTGGAGATGGGATCGAGCGCCGACGCCGGCTCGTCCAGGAGCAGGATGTCGGGCTCGTTGGCCAACGCCCGTGCGATGCACAACCGCTGCTGCTGGCCTCCCGACAGGTCCAGCGCGGATTTGTCGAGGCGGTCGCGGACCTCGTCCCAGAGATCAGCCTGGCGCAGCGATCGCTCTACCACCTCGTCGAGCTGGGCGCGGCCGCGGACACCGGTCATCCGCGGTCCGTAGCTGATGTTCTCGCGAATCGACATCGGAAAAGGGTTCGACTTCTGGAACACCATGCCGACGCGTTTCCGCAGACCTTCGAGGTCGATGTCGGGGTCGTACACGTCGGTGCCCTCGACCAGGACCCGACCCTCCACCCGGACGCCCTCGATCATGTCGTTCATGCGGTTGAAGCACCTCAGGTAGGTGGACTTCCCGCACCCCGACGGGCCGATGAGGGCCGTGATGCGGCGCGCGGGCATCTCGAGATCGACGCTCTTGAGGGCCGGAGTGTCTCCGTAGTACACGGTGAGGCCGCGGGTTTCGAGCGCGCATGCGGGGGACTCCGCGTGCGCCTCCGGGGAGCCTTCGGGGCGACCGGCGAGAACCTCGCGTTCGGCGACCTCGGGTCGCTCGGCGGTGAATCTCCTGAACGTCATTTCCATCACACAACCTGTCCTTTGTAAGCCTGCCGAAGTCGTCGGCGGACGACGATCGCCGTGAGATTGAGCAGCACCACCAGGAGCAGGAGCACCAACGTGGTGGCGAAGGCCATGGGCTTGGCCGCCTCGACGTTCGGCGATTGCATGGAGACATCGTAGATATGAAAGCCCAGGTGCATGAACTTCCGCTGCAGGTGCAGAAATGGCGGCGTCCCGTCCACCGGCAGGCTCGGCGCCAGCTTGGCGGCGCCGGTGAGCATCAGCGGCGCCACCTCGCCGGCGGCGCGGCTCACCGCCAGGATGAGACCCGTGAGGATCCCCGGCATGGCGGCCGGCAGGATGATGCGTTTGAGCGTCTGCCAGCGAGTGGCGCCGAGGGCCAGCGAGCCGTCGCGCCAGTTGCGCGGGACGGCCAGGAGACCTTCGCGCGTCGCCACGACCACCACAGGGACGGTGAGCAGCGCCAGCGTGAGCGACGCCCACAGCACGCCGCCCGTGCCGAAGGTGGGCGTCGGCAAGCGGTCGGCGAAGAACACCTGGTCGATCGATCCGCCCACCTCGTAGATGAAGAAGGCGAGGCCGAACATGCCGAAGACGATGGAGGGCACCCCGGCGAGGTTGTTGACGGCCTGATTGGCCAGACGGAGAGGCAGGCCGGGTCTGGCGTACTCCGTCATGTAGACCGCCGTTACGACGCCGAATGGGACCACCGCGACACTCATCAGCAGCACCAGGAGGACGGTGCCGAAGAGCGCCGGGTAGATGCCGCCCTCGGTGTTGGCCTCTCGGGGCTCGTCGAACAGGAACATCACGCCCTGGCGAAGCGCGTGCCAGACCCGCGCCGCGGTACCCATGCGGTTCGCCGCCACGATCTCGACCACGTTCGACAGAGGGACCTCGATCTCGTCGTCTCCCGACACCAGGACCAGTCGTGCCGACCGGAGGCGCTCCCGGTAGAGTTCCATCTCACGCTCGACGGCGTCGAGCCGCGGCCGCACCTGGGCAGCGGTGGCCGCCACCTCCCGCTCGAGGACGGAGATCTCGGTCCGGCCCTCCAGTGAGTCGGCGCGGACCGAGCGTTCGAGGACATCGAGGCGCTCCTCGAGTCGGGTCAGCGGACGACGGACGCGGTCCCTCTCACCTTCGAGACGGCGCAGCTCGGCACGCCACTGCCGGCCTGCGGCGAGCAGGCCTTCCAACGCATCCGGCGAGCCCGGCGGGATCGCCGAGCCGTCGGCCCCGTACGCCCGCACAATGCGGCCGAAGGCGTCGCCGTACTCGCTCCGGACCACCCGTACCAGGTCCTCCGGCGTGCTCCGACCCACCACCTCGGCTTCATCCAGCCACACGAAGTCCGAGCGCGTGAGCTCACGGTTGCCGACCTTGAGCTGCAGCCGGTGAACGACCGCTGCCGCCGGATCGGCCATGGACGGGATCTCCTCCCGGGCCACGACGATACCGACCCGCTCGCTCCCGTCGGCCAGTTCGAGCTCGGAGATGCGCGACGGCCAGAACCAGCCGAACGCGTTCACCGCCACGATCGCCATCAGGGCGACCAGCATCGCGAGCACCAGCATCGTCGCCAGGCCGGTCGTCCAGATGCCCACCAGACCGGCTGTCTTCCGGCGGTCGTCAGCGGGTGCGCCGCGACGCGGTTCAGAATCGCGCATAGCGCTTCCGCAGATGGCTGCCGACGAGATCGGCCAACGACGTCAGGAGGAACGTGAAGACGAAGAGCAGGGTGCCGGTCAGAAAGAGGACCCTGAACAGGGTCCCGCCCACCGGGGCCTCCGGGATCTCGACCGCTATGGCGGCCGACATGGTCCGCATGCCGTTGAACACCGAGAGGTCGAGCACCGGCGTGTTGCCCGCGGCCATCAGCACGATCATGGTCTCGCCGACCGCACGGCCGAGGCCCAACATCACCGCGGCGAAGAGTCCCGGGCTCGCCGCCGGCACCACCAGCCGAACCGCCGTCTGCCACCGCGTCGCGCCCAGCGCGCGGCTCGCATTGACAAGGGCGCGCGGTACCGCGGAGCAGGCGTCCTCGGCGATGGTGAATATGATCGGGATCACCGCGAAGCCGAGGGCGAGGCCGACGACGATGCTGTTGCGCTGGTCGTACCGGATGCCCCACTCGGTGAAGAGATAGCGTTGCAGGTCGCCGTCGAAGAGCCACATCTCCAATGGTCCGGCAAGCGCCGCGGCGCTTGCGATCACGGCGACCGCCGAGAGCACCAGCACCACGATCTCGGCGCCGAACGGCAGCGCGCGGCGGAGCCGCGGGGGGACGGCGCGCCAGACGAGCAGCGCCAGCGCAACGGCGAAGGGCAGGGCGAGCGCCGCGAGCGCCACGGCGAGCAGCGCATCCTCGAGTCGCGGAGCGAGCCACAGGGCGGCCAGAAAGCCGACCACGACCGACGGCACCGCGGCCATCAGCTCGAGGGTGGGCTTGACGACCGTCTGCAGCCACGGCGGCGCGAGCTGTGACACGTAGACGGCCGCCAGCAGGGCCAGCGGCACCGAAAAGAGCATGGCGTACACAGTTGCCTTGAGGGTCCCGAAGATCAAGGGCCATACGCTCAGCTTGGGCTCGAAGGCGTCCGAACCGCCGGTCGACTGCCAGACCCACTTCGGGGCCGCATAGCCCTCGTACCAGACCGGCAGGAAGAGCGTCCGGAGGCTGATCTCGGGGTGCGGATTGTCGACCCACCGGCGCAGCACGTCGTCGCCAACCACCGCCACGATCCCGTCACCCTTGGGATCGATGGCGAGGGTGCGGACCGGGGCCTCCGCCCATCGATCGGCGAGCACCATCCGCCCCGAGGTCGAGTAGTACAGGGCGACGCTGCCGTCCGCGCCCCCGACAGCGAAGCCGCGGCGGCGGGAGGCGGCGGCGATGGCCGTCGGCGTCGCACCGGCGGCGTCGAGCCGCCGCACCGACGTCCACTCGGGCGGCGCGGTCGCCAGCTTCACGTCGCTGCGCGACGCCAGCTTGCGGCCGATCTCGTCGTCGGGGAGCACGACGGCCTCACCCGGCGCGATCGTCGTGCCAACCACGTCAAGCGCTCCGCGGCCCCGGTTTTCGACGCGCAGCCTCGGAACCTCGAGGACGACCGCGACCGATCCGTCGCGCGCCGCCGCCACGAGCGTGCCGCCGCCGATCAGGAAGCGCGCGGCCGCCGTCGGCTCCTCGACGCCGACCAGCGTCATGGGAGTGAGGTCCTCGGCCCGGTAGACGTGAAGGCGCCCTGGAGAATCGATGAGCGCCACCGTCGCGAGGCCCTGAGCCACCGCGGCTCCGACGACCCGTCCCGCCTCGGGCGGCCCGGGTTGCACGGACCATTCTTCGTCCTCGGCCTGCCAGCGAGCGAGGACGGACCGTCCTGCCGCGTCCCAGGCGACGAGCAGGAGGTTGCCGTCGTCGTCGGTGTTGGCGGTGACGCCGATCCAGGGGCCGCTCTCCAGCGGCAGAGGATCTGCGGCCGGACGCCACCCGACCGTGGCGCTCCGTCGACCGTTCGTCCACGCGTCCGTGAAACGGACGCGTCCGACGAAGACCGTGCCGCCGGCGCTGACCGCGGTCAGCAGGTCGCCGATCTCGCGGTCGGCGGCGACCAGCTCCACTTCGCCGCGGTCGCTGATCGAGAGCGGCGGCAGGTCGGCGCCCGTGAACCGGATCGCGGCGTCGAGGCCGAGAACCCACACGACCTCGCGCCGCGAGTCGGTCCCCGCCGCGAGCGACGGACTGCGCCAGACCGTCTCCACCGGGCCCGCGGTGGCGCTGCCGAAAAGCGGCAGGGCCTCGGAGCCGATGTTGAGCACGATGCCCACAACAACCAGGATCACGAGCAGGCCACCGGTGCGGATGAGCACGGTGGCGAGCCGGTCCTTCTGGCGCTCGGTCAGGAGGCGCAATCTTCAGCCTCCGAGCTTGGCGAGCTGCTCGGCGGCGGTCCCGGCGTCGATCGGGTCGAAGCCCGCCTTGATGACCACCCGCTGGCCCTCCGCGGAGAGCATGAAACGAAGGTACTCGGACGTCAGGCGGTCGAGTTCCTTGCCGGGCGCCTGGTTGACGTAGATGTGCAGAAACCGCGCCAGCGGGTAGCTGCCATTGGCGGCATTCTCGGAGGATGCGACCACGGCCGGCTGGCCGGGCGACGGGGAGAGCGGCACCGCGCGAACCCCGGAGGTGGCGTAGCCGATGCCCGAGTAGCCGATCCCGAGGAGGTCCTTCTCGATGCCCTGGACGACGGATGCAGACCCGGGTTGCTCCTTGACGGTGTCCTTGTAATCGCCCTTGCACAGCGCGTGGTCCTTGAAGTACCCGTAGGTGCCGGAGGCGGCATTGCGGCCGTAGAGGGAGATCGGTGCGGTGGCCCAGTTGCCTCCCAGATCGAGCTGTCCCCAGGTACTGATATCGGCCGGCGCGCCGCACTTGCGGGTCTTGGAGAACACGGCGTCGACCTGCTCGATGGTGAGGCTCTCGATGGGGTTGTCCTTGTTGACGAAGACCGCCAGGGTGTCGAGGGCGACATCGAAGCGCTGCGGTTCGTAGCCGAATGCCTCCTCGAAGGCATCGACCTCCTTGTTCTTCATCTTGCGGGACATGTTGCCGAGCTGGACGGTGCCTTCGATGAGTGCGGGTGGGGCGGTCGACGAGCCCTTGCCCTCGACCTGGATCTTGACCTGCGGGTAGAGCTTGCGGAACTCCTCGGCCATCAGGGTCTGGAGCTCGAGCATGGTGTCGGAGCCCGCGGCGTTGAGGGTGCCGCGGAGGCCCTCGACCTTGGTGTATTCGGGCAGCCCGGGGTCGAGCGTCGGCCCTGCCGCCGCAGCGAAGCTCGCAGCTGCAGCCACGGCGATCATCAACGGCATGATCCTGGAAACGGTCATTGGACTCTCCTTTCGCGCCGCCGCGCGGGCGGAGGCGCTGCCTGCGCGGACGAGGCTACGTGTGGGATATGAAGCCGCCATGAAGGATAGTGATCCTCAGAACTCGATGATGTAGTCGACCTGGAGGCGGTCCATGGTCGGGACAAAGGCGTAGACCGGTTTCGTGTGGTACCAGGTGAGGTTGAAGAAGGACTTCTTGACGCAGCCGAGCCGGAAGTCCAAGCGGTAGCCGTCCACATCCGAGGCCATGGTCGTGTCGGACTGCGCGAAGACATAGAAAAGGGCGTCGGGCTCCGAGTAGTAGCGGCTGGCGCGGAACATCATCTGGCCCTTACGTTTGTAATCTCCCACCTGGAGCCGGACGAAGTACGCTGTGTCGTAGTCCGTTCCGAGGTCCTCGGCCCCGGTGTTGAGGTAGCCGAAGAGCGAGAGCTTCACCGGCCACCGATCGCTCTTCTTCCAGCTCCAGGTCACGAAGGCATTGGCGATGTCGAAATCGCTGACCAACACGTCGCCCCCGTCGAGCAGGTTGGTCACGCGATTGCCTTTGAGGGAACCGCTGAGCGTGCGGTCGACGATCATCTGCGGTCGGATCCAGCTGTCGAACCCCACGCCTACCGTGAGAATGCCGCTCGCTTCGGATCCGAAGGACCCGTGGAGCTGCCCACCGAGCATGTAGGCGTCCCGCGAGGAGCCGCTCTCTTCGAGGATGAACTGGTACAGGCTGGTTTGGAACCGCCCGAGCTCGAGCACCTGCATTGCTCCTTCGACCGTGACGTCGTCGTCCCACTGCATGTCGGTGACGACCCACCTCTTCTTGGGGTCGAACTTGCCCAGCGTGAGCTCGAAACGGTCGTCGGGGTGCACGGCGGCGTAGGCCTCCGAGATCGAGATCGCCTTGAGCGAGAAGCCACCGTCGAAGCTCTCGTTGTCGGACACCGGGTCGTCGGGATCGCCGCTGCGCAGCTGGAACCCGACCTCGAGCCAGTCGGTGATGTCGGTGGACATCCCGGGTCGAAACCGCAACCTGAAACGCTCGCGACGATCGTTGGGAGCGATCCCCTCGACCCAGAAGAACTCGCTGCGCAACCGCAGGTCGCCGCGGAAGTCGAAGCGCTCGTACCAGGCCTCGTCGGCCGCAGCCCCGGTCCCGACCGGCGCTGCCGGGGCGGTTTCTGCCTGCGGCAGAGACGGCTCAGGCGGGATGACGCGAAGGTTGTTCTCGGCCTCTCGCCGCCGGTCGTACTCCGCCTGCACGGCCAGGGCCTGCTCCAACGTGATGACACCCTGCTCGACGAGGAGCTCG
Organism: Chondromyces sp.; assembly: GCA_035466375.1. Classification (GTDB taxonomy): domain Bacteria; phylum Acidobacteriota; class Thermoanaerobaculia; order Thermoanaerobaculales; family Sulfomarinibacteraceae; genus Sulfomarinibacter. Next base: position 9,285 of record DATIVB010000220.1, on the reverse strand, counting down.
AGCAGCGGATCGAGCTGCCGATCCTGCGCCTGAACCGCCATCGCTCCGAGCAGCGCGAGCGCGCACACCGCAACCCTGACCGTCCATCGTCTCATCCCTCTCTCCCTTGCCTCGGCTCGTTCAGGCAGCCTCGGGAGTGTCGCGTGGGCTGCGCCGAACGCATCATCGAGGCCGGATGTGAGCAGGAAGTGAGCCGGATGTAAAGCCGATGTTAAGTCTTAACCTGTGTGAAGGCCGCGTGAAGCGAGACGGATCAGCGATCGCGCTCCCAGAGCGGGATATACCCTACCTCAGCCACGACCCGCTGGCCCTCCTCGTTCAAGCACCAGTCGATGAAACGTTTGGTCAGCCCACTCGGCGGCGCGGCGGTGTAGAACGCCAGATACCTCGAGAGCGGATAGCGGCTCCGACGGACGCTGTCCGCCGTCGGGGCGACACCGGCCACGGCCGCCTGCACGACACCGTCGAGGCGGTACGCGATGCCGCCGTAGCCGATCGCTCCGGGTTCGAGTCTCACGGCGTCGAGCACCGATCCGGTGGTCGGCGCCACCAGCGCGTCGGGTGCGTAGGGCTCGCCCGCGAGCACGTGGTCGCGGAAGAAGCGATGCGTGCCGGAGGTGGGCGGCCTGACCACCACAACGACTCGCGACTCATCACCGCCGACCTGCGACCAATCGTCGATCGACCCGGAAAACAGCCTCCGCAGCTCGTCGAGACGGAGGTCGCGGACCGGGTTCGCGGCGTTGAGGTAGACACTGAGGGCATCCCGTGCGAAGAGAAACCGGACCCCGAGGGTCCCGAGACGGTCGTGCAGGGCCGCCACCTCGGCCGAGGTCAGGGGTCGCGAGGCGGCGGCAATCTCGGCGCGTCCGTCGATCAGGGCCTCGATGCCGACCCCGCTGCCGCCGCCTTCCACCCGCACCGTCTCGCCCGGATGCCGGCGCATGTAGGCCTCGGCGAGCCGCCGGCCGAGCTCGAGCATGGTGTCCGATCCGACGATTCGAATCTCCCGCTCGGGGTCCGCGGGCGTCGAACCGCACCCGGCGACGATCACGAGCGCCACTGCGCACAGAAGCCTGGCACGAGCCCGCATCACGGCCGCAGCGGGGGCGGCCCCGCAACCTCCTCGGCACGGCGAAGGAGCCGCTCATAGGCGTACGAACTCCCCGGCCGCCACTCGGGCGCCCGCGGCGCGTCGGCAACTTCCACGACCAGGGCCAGAATCAGCCCGGCGTGATGGCGGGCCGCTTCGAAATCGAGCGGCTGGTGGAGATCATCCTGCGGCGAGTGGTACCTGGTGTTCATCCAGGAAACGACGCTCTTGAGCGCCTGGCTTCGCGGCGTGTTGCGCCACGTCAGGCCCTCGCTCACCAGCACCGAAGGTATTCCGGCTTCGGCAAAGACACCCTGCTCCGAACGCGCGAACGCCTCCCGGCCGAGGGCGAGGTCCTCCGGTCGGCTGATCGCGAGCCCGAACTCCCCAGCCGTCCGTTCGATGAATCGACCGAGATCGGAGAGCTCGGCGCCGATCCCGATGACGTCGGCAAAGGTGTCGAGAAATGCCAGTCCGTCGATGTTGATATTGGACACCATCTTGGTCGTCGGCATCGGCGGGTTGTCCAGGAAGTACCGGGCTCCGAGGTTTCCCTGTTCCTCGGCCGTCGTGAAGACGACGATCACAGATCGCCGAAGCGCATCAGGAAGCCCGGCCAGAACGCGACTGATCTCGAGCAGGCCGGCGCATCCAATGGCGTTGTCGACAACGCCGTTGTAGACCGCGTCACCGTGGAGCTCGGGCCCGACGCCGAGGTGGTCGTAGTGCGCGGACACCACCACCGCGGATTCGGCGGCGCGCCGCCCGGAGCCGCGAATCCTGCCGACGACGTTGGGGGCCAGGAATGAGCGCACGCGAAACTCGCCCTCGAAGCTGAGAAGAACCGGGAGGTGGAAAGCACGCAGGGTCCGCCGGTCGCGCATCGAGAGGACCGTCGCGAAGTCGTAGAGCGCGTCGGCGAACAGCCCCTCTGCCAGCGCCGGGTTGAGGAGGACCCCCAGGTGCTCGGGTACCGCGTAGGCCAGCTCGACGCGCTCGAATGCGTAGGCCCGCTGCAGCGCAGTCCACTCGGGGGCCGCGCCCGGCATGGGTACCATGACGCTGGCGACTGCGCCCCGCGCCAGCGCGATGCGCATCTTGGTCTCGACGGCGCTGTAGAGCGTCGGCTCTCCCGCGGCGAAGTACTCGGGGTCGTCGGAGGCCGGCTCGCCGTTCAGGAAAACGACGCCCTTGCCGCGGACGTCGACGTCGGCGTAGTCGTTGTAGTCGAACTCGGGCGCGACGATGCCGTAGCCGACGAAGACCAGAGGTGTCGGGCGCGGCAGCCAGGTCTGCGCGCCGGTGGTGTGCAGCAGGTAGTCCTCGCCGAGCCCGAGCACGCGCCGCTCGCCGAGACCCGTCACGGTGAGCCGACATCCGGGGAGAGGGAGGCTCGCGACCAGCGGAACCTGCTGCATGAACGTGCCGTCGTCCCCCGCCGGCTCGACGCCGTACCTCTGGAGCTCCGCGGCGATGTACGCGGCCGCGAGCTCGCCGCCGCGACTCCCGGGCGCCCGCCCCTCGAGAGCATCTCCGCCGAGGACCACCGTGTGGCGGCGGAGTCTCTCGGCATCCACCGCCTGCGCGAGCTCGACGAGGCGATCCCGGTCCGCCGCAGCACCGCTCCCGGCTGCAGCCAGGAAGAGCGCGACCGCTGCAATCATCCGCGATCGCGAGATCATGCCTCTCTTCATTGCAGCATCTTATCGTCCATTTCGCCCGGTCGCGCGGCGCTTCGAGCGCCACGCGACCGGGCGAAATGGACAAAATGGCCCCGGCGGGGGACGCCGGGGCAGAGAAGATCACGATGGACGGAAGAGGATTTCGAGAGCTGCTCAGAATCCCTGAGCGGCGGGGATGTAGGTTCCGTCGTTGGTTCCGTTGTCGGTGATGGTGCCGTAGACGAAGATCGCTCCGTCCGCCTGGAAGGTGACGTACATGTCGCCGTAATCGGCGAGCGCCGACCACAGCTGGTTGATGAAGAACTGGTCGTGGGTCAAGGCGTTGATGGTGCGGCTGGTTTCGCCGAGCATTGTTCCGTCGGTGTCCCAGCCGCGGAAGGTCACGGTGACCGCCGAGGAGTTGGGGTTGAACCAGCCGATCGAACCGCGGAAGCCGGCGCCCGAGTTGGCGGGCCGGTTCTGCAGGAAGGAGATGAGGCCGGCGCGGTAGGCCTGGCTCATGTCCACCGAGTCGACGAAGAGGCCGAAGGAGCCGTCGCCGCCGGCGGTGTAGACGCGGGAGGTGGCGAGCACGGTGCCGTCGGCGGTCACCTTGACGCCGCCGCGCCCGTTGGTGACGCCGAAGCTCGAGGCCACGAAGTCGTTGAGCACGAGCTGCTCGTTGGCCGCCACGTCGACCGAGTCGGTGGCGTCGGGGGCGGTGTTGGCGTCTGCGCCCGCGGCGTAGTAGTCGAGGGTCACGGCCACGGTCTCGCCGGTGCGGTTGACGAGCCTGAGGTCGGTGCGGAAGTTCGAGCCGGCGGCGCCCTGGACGGCGGCCGACACCGGGAAGTAGACGACGGTCTCGGCGCCGGCGCCGCCGGTCGCGAGCGCGCCGGAGATGGTGTCGGAGCCGCCGCTGACCTCGAGGGTCCAGGCCGAGGGGTCGGCGATGATATCGCCGGCGAGGTTCGAGGTGACGGAGCCGAAGGCGGCGCCGGCGGTGAAGCTCGCGCCGAGGTCGATGTCGTTCGAGCCGTCGGTGAGGACGGCGGCGTCCGGCGCGAAGCCCGACACCAGGATGTTGTAGTCGATGTCGTTACCCGTCACCGTGATGTTGCCGAAGCCCGAGCCGGCGTCGCCCGCGAGCGAGGCCGTGTAGGTCGTCGCGGACGCGAGGGCCGGCAGGAGCAGAATGCAGGCGGTTGTCAGCAGGAATCGTCTCATGTCACTGTCCTCCATCGCTCAGTCGAACGCGTACGAGGTCCACGGCTGGTAGATCCAGGGATCGCCGCCGGGCGCCACGCCGCCGATGTAGTCGCTGGTGGGCGCGCCGTAGGTGGCGTCGAGCGCCGGCGAGCCCGCGAGCGGCAGCAGGTCGGGGGCCACCGTGTTGAAGGCGTCGCCGAGCATCGGGTCGACGAACTGGTTGCGTGCGGCCTCGGCCTCGAGCCAGTCGACGACCTGCTCGTTGGTGATGTTGCCGCCGCCCTGACCCACGTTGCCGTTGCCGAAGATGATGCTGTTGGTGATCGCCAGGTTGCCCTGCTGGGCCTGGACCCAGGTCTCGTCCTCGGTGACCCGGATGCCGGCCGCCGGGAAGCCGACGAAGATGGCGTTGCGGATCAGCGCCGCGGTGCCGCGGCGCAGCCGCGCCGCGCGGCCCTCGCCGCCCTCGAGGGCCTGGTTGCCGACGAAGGTGGCGTTGAAGATCTTGGGGAAGGAGCGCGGCTCGCGGTCCGGCACGTCCTCGTCGTTGTCGGCCTCGATGCCGTGGTCGGCCACCGCCAGCCCCTGCCAGATCACCGCGTTGGAGACGAAACCGTTCCAGCCGAATGTCCAGTCGATGCTGTCGTCCTCGATGCCGGTGAGGAGAAGGTTGGTGACGTTGACCGTGCCGCCGAAGAACTCGACGCCGTCGTCGGCGTTGCGGTTGACCTGGATATTGTTGATGGAGGTGCCGGCGCCGACGCCCTGGAGCGCGATGCCGTTGAGCTCGTCCTCCTCGGTGAAGCGCACGCCCGCGAACTCGACGCGCACGTAGCTCAGCACGCCCGAGCTGTCATTCGGGTCGTCGCCGCCGAAGAGCCCGGTCTCGCCCTCGCCGCTGCGCTCGCCGGTCTCGGAGCCGACCGGCGCGTAGCCGTTGATGACCAGGCCGCCCCAGTCGCCCGACACGCGGTCGCCGACCTTGAAGGCCGAGGTCATGATGATCGGCATCAGGGGTGTGCCGGCGGCAATCAGCTTCGAGCCGCGCTGCACCGAGAGGGTGCCGAGCTGCTGCTTGTCACCGAAGACCACGGTGCCGGGCTCGATGGTCAGGGTCGCCGAGGCGCCGTTTCCGTTGAAGGCGCCGACGTAGACCGGGAAGTCCGCGCCACCTTTGGCGAGGAGGTAGGCGTTGTCGGCGGTCCACACCGTGTCACTGGTGACGTCGTCGTCGACGATGACGATCTCGTCGACGTGGCTGTAGAGGGCGTAGCCGCGGGACAGCACCGTCTCGCCGCTCGCATCACGGACGTCGAGTCCGAACATGTAGAGCCCGGTAGCATTGGCGGGGCCGGCCCCCCAGGCTCCGTTCGAGCCGAGGAACATGAAGCGGTCGAGGGTCGGCGCCCACAGCGCCGTGCCGTCGCTGCCGAAGATGTCCTTGACCTCACCGGCGGCCAGGATCTGGCCGTTCGCCAGATAGCGGCGCTCGCCGGTCCTGCGGTTCTGCCAGTACAGCCAGAGGGTGACCGGCTTGGCGTAGCCGCTGCCGTCCATCGAGAGCATCAGCGACGGCGTCGTCACCTGCTGCGCCGTGTCCGGATCGGTGTACGGGTAGACGTAGTACTCGGTCTCGAGCCGCACGGCCGGGCGCTGCGTGGTGCCGACCTCGAGCTTGACGGCCTCTCGGCGAACCGCGCCCTTGGCCGCGAACTCGACCCACGGCAGGGCGTGTGCATTCAATTGCGGCGCCCGGACCGGCGCGTCGCGATACATCGGGCCCGCCGCGAACGCCGTGCCGCCGACGAGTCCCAGGACGACGGCACACAACAAGAACCTTCTCATGGCACGTACCTCCTCATTGTTGGTTTCTCTCCATTTCGCACGGCCCACCGGCCGACACTCCCCGAATCCCGGGATCCCGAGTGTCCGGCCGCTCGGCGTGCGGAGCGTGAAGCCGGTGTTAGAACAGTGTTAGACCGACCGAGACGCCGAACTTGACGCCGGGCTTGAACCTCGTCCAGAGCTCGCCGGCCTGCGTGAACTCCACCGGCTCGTCGGTGACGTTCTCGGCCGAAGCCTTCACGCTCCAGCCCAGGCCCAGCATGCGGAAGGCCTGCGTGAACGCGATGTCGAGGGTCGACCGCGGTTGCTCGAGCACGTCGGGAAGGCCGTTGGCACCGACGAAGGAGACCTTCTCGCCGGTGTGGTTGTAAAGCAGCCGCAGCCCCGAGCCCCAGGACGGCTGAAACCATTCGAGGACCACGTTGCCGACCTGGTCGGGCTGCCCCACCAGCGGCCGGTTGTCGTTGGTCTGCACCCCGCCCGGCGGGATGTTGACCTCGGAGTCGATGAAGACGTAGTTGAGCACCAGGGTGAAGGTGTCGAGGGTCTCCCACCATGCGCCGAGGTTGCGCCGCAGCTCGAGCTCGAAGCCCTGGTTGTGCGCGGTCTCGGCGTTGTCCCAGGTCTGGACCCGGGTGACGGCCGAGATCAGCACCTCCTCGATGGGCTTGTCGAAGTCCTTGAAGAAGGCGCTGACCGCGATGACGTCGCTGGAGGATGGGAACCACTCCCAGCGCAGGTCGTAGGAGCGGATGGTGGCGCTCACGAGCTCCGGGTTGCCCTTGCGGTCGAAGGAGCCCACCGCGTCGGTGAAGGCGAAGGGCGACAGCTCGCGGAACTCGGGCCGGTTGACCGGCTGGGACGCGGTGAAACGCAGATTCTGGCTGGCGCCGACGCGGTAGAGCGCGCTCAGGGAGGGCAGCCAGTCCCGGTCCTCGAGGGTGGTCACCAGCGGTGCGGCCTCCGGGTTGAAGAGATCGCGAGTGACCACCTCGATGTCGGAGGCCTCGTAGCGGACGCCGCCGACCAGGCGCACCTTGCCGAGGTTCCAGTCGGCCTGGAGATAGGCGGCGGGGACGTCCTGGGTCGCGGTGTAGTTGTCGGTGGGCCGGGTGGTCTCCTCGATCTCGAAGCCGTCCGGGCGGATGTTGGCTTCGACGTAGATTTCCTCGGGCGGCGCCGTGAGATCCACGCCGCGGATACCGCGGTTCTTGAAGCGGAGGCGGCGGCCGGCGAACTCGCGGTCGGTGGCGGTCCACGCCAAACCGGCCTTGATGCTGCCGAAGCTCGAGCCGGCGGAGAGGAACGTGGTCCAGTCGACGCCGACGTCGTCGACGGTGTCCTCGAGGCCGTTGAAGAACATGAAGCCGGACGAGGAGTTGTCGGTGAGGATGTACTCGCCGTTGCCGTTGAGGTCCGCGTACAAGGTGTAGCGGTAGTCCTGCACGGTCTCGGCCGTCGAGGTGGAGCCCCGCCACTCGAGCAGGCTGCCCAGCGCGCCCGTCGAAAGGTAGTGCTCGCCGGACAGCTGATAGGAGGCCACCGCCTGGTCCTTGTAGTTGACCCTGTAGTTGTGGACGTCCGCCGACAGATCGGAGAAGAACCCGTCCTGGAACATCGTCTCGGCGAAGGACAGGGTGTTGAAGAGCGTCCGGAACTTGAGGTTGTGGTTGTCGGACAGGCGGTAGGCGAAGTTGGCCACCAGGCCGCGCTTGACGGTCTCGAAGTTGTTGTCGAAGTCGAAGCTGTTGTCGAGCGCCACGCCGCTGTCGTTGATCTCCGAGAAGCGGTAGAAGTTCCGCTCGGTCTCCACGGAACGGTACTCGGTGGTGTGGGTTCCGGAGAGCACCATCCCGAGGCGGCCGAAGGTATTGCCGTAGCTCAGGTTGTAACCGTTGTCGAGAGGCGCGGAGAAGGAGCCGCCGCCCCACGGAGTGCCGACCGCGCCGGCCGTGCCGCGCCACTGGCCGATGAAGCGGGTGCCCAGCTCCTGAAGCTCGGAGGGGGTGAACCCGATGCCGGTGATGGGGGACAGACGCACGAGCTTGTCGCCGGGGATGCCTGCCGGCAGCGGCTGCCCGCCGGCGCCCGACCAGGCGAGGCCTCCGGCGTAGCGGCCGAACTGCTCTCCGGTGGTGATGCTGTGGTGGCCGAGCGAGAGGCCGATCGAGGCCTGCTGCGCCGCCGGGAAGTCACGGGTTTCCATCTCCACGAAGCCGGCGGCGAAATCCCCGGGCTTGTCCACCGTGTAGGACTTGGACACGCGGATCTTCTCGAGCAGACCGGAGGGGAAGAGGTCGAGAGGCACCACCTTCTTCTCGTACTCGGTGGACGGGATCTTGGAGCCGTTGAGGGAGGTGTTCGAGTAGCGTTCCCCGAGGCCGCGGACATAGACGAACTTGTCGTTCTGCAGCGAGATCCCGGTCACCCGCTTGACGGCGTCGGCGGCGTCGGAGCCGGTGCTCTTCTTCATCTCCTCGCTGCCGATGCTGTCCGTGATCATGGGCGCGTTGCGGCGCTCGGCGAGCAGCGCCGAGGCGGTGGAGTCGGCGGCCGCGGCCTCGACGGTGATCGAGCCGATGAAGACGCCCGAGTCGGAGGCCGGGGCGGCCGTCTCGGAGTTGTCCGCGACGACGGTCTCGGCGCCGAGGTCGGCGCCCAGGCCGGTGACGGTCTCGTCGGTGGCGTTGTCCCCAGCCTCCGTTGCCTCGGCGAGGAGCGCGGCCGGCTCGGGCGGGTCCGGCAGCGGCTCGGCGTCGTCCGCCGGCAGGAGCACGACCGCGAAGTCGGCGTTGCCGCCGTCCGTCACGACGACGTCGGTGACCCGCTGCGGCTCGAAGCCGTCGCGGCTCACCACCACCGAGTACGTGCCGGCGGGCGCGGCGCCGCGGAAGTCGCCGCCGACCCCGGCCTTGAAGCTGATGTCGGTGCCTTCGACCGTCAGGGTCGCGCCGCGCACCGGCTCGCCGGTGAAACCGTTGATGACGACGCCCGTGATCGTGCCTTCGGCGAAGGCGGCGACCGGCGCCAGAATGAAGCTCGCGCAGAGCAGGGCCAAGGGCCCCAGGGTCTTGATCTTCATGTTTGTCAGCTCCTTGCTTCCGTCCGTCAATCGAGGCGACTGCACCGGTCCCACCCGGTGCTCGCGGTCATTGCAACGGCACGGTGTGAAGTGAGCCGAAGGCGGAGGTAAAAATGCTGTGAAGGTTGAAAACGGCCTCAGCGCCGGCCGAGCTCGAAGCCGAGCCAGTGGGCGAGCATCGGCGCCACCGCGGTCGCCTGATGCTCACCGAGGCGGGTGCGGCCGAGGCCCGAACCGCGCGCGAAGAGCATGCCGCACATGGCGTCGTGGGCGGCGAGGAAGCCGTGCTGGCCGTAGTGGCGGCTGGGCTCGAGCGGCGGGCCTTCGAGCCGCCCCGAGCTCCCGAAGCCGGGGGCGAGGAAGACCACCAGGTCGCCGCTCGAGGCGTGGTACAG
>DATIVB010000219.1:0-6292 GCA_035466375.1 Chondromyces sp. | reverse complement strand
CGGCACTCCGTCCCGCACTTCATACTCGGTCGTGATGCTCGAACCCACGACCTGCTCGGGCGGAATGCCGTAGACCTGCCCGGTCCACGGGCGCATGAACTCGATGCCGCCGCCGGAGACGATGAAGGTCTTGAAGCCGTTGTCCCGAAGGTACTCGAGCAGCTCGAGCATGGGCTGGTAGACCATCTCGGTGTATGGCCTCCCGGTGGTCGGGTGGCGGGCGGTGGCGAGCCAGTCGGCCGCGATGGCCTCGAACTCCTCCGTGGTCATGCCGGCGTGGGTGGCCATGACGAGCTCGAGCACGCCGTGGTGACCCGCGGCCACCAGCGCCTCCATGTCACCTTCGAGCACCGCCTGGAACGGCTGTTGAGCCGTCCACTCGGGATGCTCGGAGACCAGCGCCTTGACGCGGTCGATGGCGAACAGCAGCTGGAAGTAGGCGGGCTGCTCCGCCCACAGGGTGCCGTCGTTGTCGAAGACGGCGATGCGCTCGGGCTCGGACACGAAGTCGGGATCTGCCGGGTCCGTCACCCGGGCGACGAAATCGAGGATGCGTTGTCTCGCGCTGCCGTCATTCCAGGACGGCAGCGGCGGTCCAGTGGCCTGCGACGGCGGCTGCGGGCCGGGGTCGGGCGCGCAGGCCAAGGCGAGCGACATCAGCAGCAGCGCTGCAACAGAGCGGTGCCTCATATCTCAGACTTCCTCTCCGGCGTCGCTCGCATCTCCGTCGACCGTGCGGGAGCACCGGGACGTCGCGGCCACGCCATTGCCGATCGAGCGGAAAGGGCCGTCACCCGAATGCGGGTGACGGCCCGGAACGTTCCGGTCGACAGCGCCCGTCAGCTCGAGCCGACGCCCGCCCGCAGCTGCGCCTCGATCTTGGTGAGATTGAAGGACCCGGGGCTCTGGCTCGGCGGATACTCCTGCATCGACTTCAGGAACTGGGCGGCCAACCCCTGCAGCGGCACGATCACGAAAGGCCTGTCCAGGAACCAGTCGTTGTAGGTGTTGGAGTTGTGCTGCGCCTTCTCGAAGGGGTCGCGCCGAAGGTTGAACAGCAGCGGCACCCGCAGCTCGGTGAAGGGCTCGCGCCACACGCCGAAGGCCTGGCCCCGGTTCTCGAGGAAGACCACCTTCCAGTCGTCATAGCGAATGGCGACGATCTGGCCGTCGTCGTTGACGTACATGAACTCCCGCCGCGGCGACTGCTCTGCTTCACCTTTCAGGTAGTCGAGCATGTTGTAGCCGTCGATGTAGTTGCGGTAGCTGCGGCCGGCCAGCTCGACGCCCTTCTTGAGCTTGTCCTTGATATCTGGGTCGCCGGCGGCGGCGGCGAAGGTCGGCAGCCAGTCTTCGTGCGCGACGATGCCGTTGAGGGTCCTGCCGGCGGGAAACTGGCCCGGCCAGCGAATGAAGGCCGGCACCCGGTAGGCGCCCTCCCAGTTGGAGTTCTTCTCGCTGCGGAACGGCGTCGTGCCCGCGTCCGGCCAGGTGTTGTAGTGCGGGCCGTTGTCGGTGGAGTAGAAGACGATGGTGTTTTCGGCGATCCCGAGCTCATCGAGCAGCTCGAGCAGCTGGCCCACGTGCATGTCGTGCTCGACCATGCCGTCGTGGTACTCGTCCCCGCTCGGGCCGGCGATGCCGCGGTGCTCGTCCTTGACGTGGGTGCGGAAGTGCATGCGGGTGCCGTTCCACCAGCAGAAGAACGGCTTGCCGGCGGCGTGCTGGCGCTCGATGAAGTCCTTCGCGGCAGCCACGGTCTCGTCGTCGATGGTCTCCATGCGCTTCTTGGTCAGCGGACCGGTGTCCTCGATCTTCTGGCTGCCGTCCGGCTGGGCCCACGAGTGGATCACGCCGCGCGGCCCGAACCTCTCGCGGAAGGTGGACCCGTCGGCGAGCACCATGTCGCCGGGGTAGTCCTCGTTCTCCGGCTCCTCCTCGGCGTTGAGGTGGTAGAGGTTGCCGAGGAACTCGTCGAAGCCGTGGTTCGTGGGCAGGTGCTCGTCGCGGTCACCCTGGTGGTTCTTGCCGAACTGGCCGGTGGCGTAGCCGCGGCTCTTCATCACCGTGGCGATCGTCACGTCGGTCTCCTGCCAGCCCTCCTTCGCGCCAGGCAGGCCGACCTTGGTCATACCGGTGCGCACCGGAACGTTGCCGCCGAGAAACGCCGCACGCCCCGCGGTGCAGCTCTGCTGGCCGGAGTAGTCGGTGAAGGCGACGCCTTCGTCGGCGATGCGGTCGATGTTGGGCGTCGTGTAACCCATCATGCCGCGGTTGTTGTGGCTGATGTTCCAGGTGCCGATGTCGTCACCCCAGATGACGAGGACGTTGGGTGTGTCCTGGGCGGCCGTCGGGGCGGCGACAACTGCCACCAGAAGAACGGCGGCGACGCAAATCAACGACGTGCGATGCATGACTCTCTCCTTTGCTGCATTCGTGGACCACGTAGACGGACCGTGAGCCCCGGCGCTCTCGGTCCTCAAGCTGATCCCGATTGACAGACGAGAGTATTGAGTCTCAAAAATGATATGTCAAATGCATTTTTATTTGAAACTTGATAACTTTCTCTCATGATACAGACACAGAAGCTGGAGCACGCCGTCGCCCTCGCCGAGCATCGCAATTTTCGCCACGCAGCGGAGGCGTTGCACCTGACCCAGCCGGCTCTCAGCCGCAGCATCCAGAGCCTCGAAGCCGCGCTGGGTGCGCGGCTCTTCGACCGCGGCCACGGAAGCGTCGAGCCAACCGCCCTCGGAAAACTGGTGGTCGAGCGGGCGAGGGGCATCCTGTCGGCCGTCGCCGATCTCGAGCACGAGGTCGAGCTGGCCAAGGGACTTCGCGCCGGCACCCTCGAGGTCAGCCTGGCGCCCTACCCTTCCGCGCTCTCCGGCCAGCGCGCGGTGGCCCGGCTCCTGGCCGACCACCCCGGGCTTCAGTTCCGAGTTCGGGTGGCCGGTTTCCACGGGGTCGCTGAGGACGTGGCGGAGGCGCGGTGCGACCTCGGCGTCGCCGATGTCGAAGCCGCGTCCGAGCGCGGCCTCGAAACCGAGATCGCCGTGCGACGCCCGCTGTGCTTCTTCGCGAGGCCGGACCACCCGTTGCTCGCCAACGAGCGTTGCAGTCTCGAGGACATGCGCGGCTACCCGTGGGCCGCAATTCGAGCGCCGGCGCGCATCTCGCGGGTGCTGCCTGCCGACATGGGGCGAGCGGGCCGCTGGGACCCCGAGACTGGAGAATTCGCGCCGGCGCTCGAAGTGGACGTGGTGTCGGACTTCCTGGTTCTCGCCCGCGAGTCCGAGATCCTCGTCGCGGCCACCTTGACGATGGCGGAGCGCGAGCTCGAGCTGGGGCACCTTGCCGTGGTGCCGTTCGCACCTCCGTGGCTGGAGCTGTCCTACGGCTTCATCACACGACCCAACCACACCCTCTCGCCGGCTACCCTCGAGTTCATGTCCCTCGTCCGCGAGATCGAGGCCGAGCTCGAAGACCGTGAAGCCGCACTGCGAGCGAGGTATCTGCGTTAAATGGTACGTTGAAACGTTGGAACGTTGAAACGTTGAAACGTTCCGACCACCCACCCACGCGAGACGCGTGCCCCATAAGAGCCCACCGCGCCGCCGGCCATTTTTGTGGGACAGCCGTCCCGGCTGCCGGGCGGGCGGGCGGATCCAGCATCAAACATCCAGCATCAATAAACCCCCTGCCTCTCGACCGGGGGGTGGGCGGAAACCCGAAACCCGAAATCCGAAATCCGAAATCCTACTGCTTGTACTTCACCGAGCACCCGTACGGCGTGGTCTCGGCGGTGGTCACGGCCTTGCCGGCGAGCACCTCGTCGAGGGCCGCGGCGACGTAGTTCGCGGGCTTTTCGCTGCCGCCGCGCGGGTCGTCGTCGATTGCACCCATGTAGACGAGCTTGCCGGCGCCGTCGATGACGTACATGTGCGGCGTGGTTTTGGCGTCGTAGAGGTGGCCCACCGCACCGTCCTGGTCGACCAGGATCGGGTAGGGCAGCTGGTTGGCCGCCTTGAACTTCGCGTTGGCCTCGGTGTCCATGTAGTTGGTGGAGTTGATGGTCAGCCACACCACGCCTTTGCCGCCGTAAGTCTCCGCCAGCGACTTCATGGTGCCCGCCTTGTAGTGGCGCACGACGAAGGGGCAGTCGGGGTTGAGCCACTCGAGCACCACGACCTTGCCCTCGAAGTCGGACAGGCTGACCTCGTTGCCCGCCGTGTCCATGAGGGTGAAGCCGGGGGCCGCCTCGCCCACGGCCACCGCCGCTGCTGCCGGCACCGCCGCTGCGATCACCATCGCGGCCCCGAGCACCATCAACTGCACAGTCTGCATCGTCTTCTTCATTTCACTCTCCTTTGGTTTGGATTCACGGTTCGATCTCGGTGAGCATCTCCCAGCCGCGACGGCGGCCGTCGCCACCGGTGACCACGATCAGCGATCGCAGCTCCTGCGGTGCGTCCGCACCCGCCCGCAGCCGCAGCGGGGCATCGATGCGGGTCAGGCCGCCGCGGGTGCGGACCGTCGCCTCGCCCACTTCGAGCGCTCCGGGCGGGTCGGGGAACCAGACCACGTCAGCGGGAGGCGCGTTCCAGTGCAGCCACAGGGTGAGGGTTCCCTCGGCGAGTCCGCCGGTCGTGGTCACGGTGAACGGGGCGTCGCCGCTCGCCAGCGGCCGCGCCAGGCGCTCGCTCCAGCTTGCGAGGTCCGGATCCGCGGGCAGCTCGCCCAGGGGCGACTGCAACGTCGCGCCGCCGAGCACGCACACGTCCTTGCACGCGAGCCAGGACACCTCGACCTGCACGACAGTGGAGGATGCGTCGCGGCCGGCGGGCAGCTGCAGCTCGGAGGCCAGCACCACCGAGCCCTCGTAGCCGTAGCCCGGAATGCCCTCGCTCTGGGTGAAGGCGACGGGCAGGGGCCACTGCAGCGGCCCGGCCTCGAAATCCTCGGGGAGCTTCCACCGCACCTCGGTGGCGAGCCCCGCACCACCTGGGTTCCGCCAGTAGATGTGCCAGCCCGGCTCGATGTCGAAATGCACGCCCAGCATGACGGACGATCCCGCCTCGATCTGCTCGCCGCTCACCACCAGCCGGGCGCGGGCCCTGCCTTCTCCGAAGTCGTCGGCGGCCGGCGCGGACGCTGCGGCGCACATGGCGAAGGCCGCGGCAAGCGAGCCGGCACAGATCATCCGATGCATCACGCTACGGAGAAATCACCCGGATGCCGCGGTATTCCCCGGCTCGTGCACCCGCAGCACCGCCCGCGCCGCCCAGTCCAGCACCACCAGGCTGCCGGTGGCGAGGAAGCGGTCGAGGCCCAGGTCCTGGGTGAGGATCCGGATCACCCCGCCGTGGACGACCAGCAGATGGCGGCCCGGCGCGAGGCCGTCGACGAACTGCAGGACCCGCTCGCGGAACTGGCTGTGGGTCTCGCCGTCCGGAACCTCGAAGCCGCGAAAGACGCGGAAGACCTCGCCGTGCACGCCGTCGGCCTCGGTGTAGCTGCAGCCCTCGAGGGCGCCGAAGTTGCACTCGCGCAGACGCCGGTCGGCAACCGGCTCGCCCCAGGCCAGGCGAGCGCTCTCCACCGCCCGCACCAGGTCCGACGACCACACGCCGTCGAACGCCGAACCGTCGATCACCGCGCGCAGCGCCTGCGCCTGCGTTCGGCCGAGCTCGGTCAGGGGCGGGTCGCTCCACCCCGCCACTCTTTTGCCGACCGAATACGTCGTCTCCCCGTGCCGGACCAGCCACAGCTCCATGGCCGTGCAGGATAGCGCAGCCGCCGCTCAGCCGCCCGGCTGCTCGTACATGGTCTCGATGACGTGCGCGTAAGCCGCCGCCACGACCCGGCGCTTGACCTTCATGGTCGGCGTGAGCTCGCCCCCGTCCACGGTGAAGGGCCGGGGCAGCACGCGGAAGTCCTTGATCCTCTCGAAGCGCGCGAGGCCTTCGTTGACCTCCTCCACGATCTCACCGAAGCGGGCCCGCAGCGCGGGGTCGGCGAGGAGGGTTTCGAGGTCGTCCGCTGCGCGGCCGCGTTCCCGCGCCCAGGCGGAGACCGCTTCGAGGTCGGGCGCGAGGAGGGCGACGACGAACGGGCGCCCGTCGCCGACGAGCACCGCGTTCTCCACCAGCTCCGACTGCTTGAGCAGGCTCTCCACGGGCTGGGGGGCGACGTTCTTGCCGCCGGCGGTGACGATCAGGTCCTTCTTGCGGTCGGTGATGAAGACGAAACCGTCCCCGTCGATGGTGCCGATGTCGCCGGTGGCGAAGAA
>DATIVB010000218.1:0-5245 GCA_035466375.1 Chondromyces sp. | reverse complement strand
CAGCACCGCGCGGTCGCCCTCGCGCAGGAAGCGCGGTAAATAGGGCCGGACCATGAGCTCCTTGACCGACTGCGCCCGGCGGGTGTCCGAGCCGCCCTTGAGGTCCGTGGTCACCGCGTGCAGCCAGAGGTTCCACTCGGTCACCGAGTCCGGCACCTCGAACTCGACCGTCGCCGAGCCGTCGGGCGAGAGCACCAGGTGGGGCTGCCAGAAGGCGGTCTCGGAGAAATCGGAGCGCAGCTCGACAGCGGCCTCCGGCTGCGCGCCGGCATCCGGAGCGGCCTTGTCCTCGTCGCCGGCAAGCTGGCGCGTCGCCTCGTTCTCCTCGGCCGCCATCGGCGCCGCCATCGCGAGCTCCGCCGTGTCGGCCCTCGACTCCATGACCATGCCGACCTTCATGTGGCGGTACATGCCCCTCGCCCCCGGGCCGCCGATGCCGTAACCTCCGAGCTCCACCAGGCTGTCGCCGC
This sequence comes from Chondromyces sp., assembly GCA_035466375.1. Classification (GTDB taxonomy): domain Bacteria; phylum Acidobacteriota; class Thermoanaerobaculia; order Thermoanaerobaculales; family Sulfomarinibacteraceae; genus Sulfomarinibacter. Next base: position 4,775 of record DATIVB010000218.1, on the reverse strand, counting down.
GGAGGTGCGGGTAGGCCGGCAGCCCGGGAAGGCTCGAGGAGGACCACGCGCGGCTGCCGCGACCCAGGTTGGACCACAGCGGGCCGGTGGCGGTCCGGTCGGGGTAGAGGGACGCCACGGAGGGCGGGGTGTGCGGCGCGAAGATGTCGAGGCTGCGGTCGTACATGTAGGCCAGCAGCTCGGCTGCTTCCGCGTCCACCGCCGAGCCGTCGTGGCGCCGCACCGTCACCGAGAAGGACTCGCGGCTGCCGGGCCGCATGCGGTCGCGGAAGCTCGCGAACTCGATGTCGAGCCGGCGGTCGTCCCACGGCACGAAGAGCTGCGCGGTCTGGCGCACCAGCTGGTGGTCGCGGAGCAGCGTCAGGGTGACGCCGAAGCCGCCGCGGTCGGCCGCGGTGATGGGAAGCTCGACGACGCCCGAGCGGCCGGCGCCGATCGCCCGCCGCTCGATCCTCCGGCCGTCGCGGAAGATCTCGAGCACCATCTCCTGCGCCTTGAACCCGGTGAAGACCAGCAGCCGCGCGGTCTCCCCCACCGCCGCCGACGAGCGCTCGAAGCGCAGCAGGGCGGGCAGCGCCAGCGACGCGCGGCGGCCGCCCGCCACGACCAGGTTCTCGCTGGTGCTGAACTCGGCGCCGAACTCATCCCTGGTGGCGTAGACCACCCGGTAGGCGCCGGCCTCGAGCCCCGGCAGCGCCAGCTCGGCCGAGCCGTCCTCGCCGTGGTCGACCGCACCGCCGGCGATCTCCTCGCCCTCGGCCCACAGGGCGAGCACCGCCGCCGGGTCGTAGTCGGGGTCCCAGCGCGGCCTGAGCCGGTCGCCGGGGGTCTCGTAGCCTTCCCGGATTCCGGGAGGCTGCGGCAGGGGCTGGTCGGCAGGGGTCAGGGTCTCTGCGGGCTGCTCGAGACGGACCAGCCGCCACGTCCCCCGGCCGGCGCGAGGGGCCCCGTCGAGGTCGGTGCGCAGCACGCGCAGCTCCGATGCCTCGCTCGCGGTGCGGAAGCCGAGCTCGTCGACGATCCTCGCCTCCACCGCCACGAAGCCGAGCCGGAAGACGCGCTCGGCCGAGCGGGTCTCGCCGCCCTCGTCGGTGACGTCCACCGCCACTCGGTAGCGGTAGCTCACGCCGCTCGCGGCCTCGCGCTCGTCGGCCTCGGGAGTGAAGGCGATGCGGAACCGCCCTTCCTCGTCGAGCGAGGCTTCGCCCGCGGCCACCACCTGGCTCTGGCCCGACGCCGACGGGTACCACCACGACCACCAGCGCGGGAAGACCGGCTCGCGGGTCGCCCGCCACTGCACCGCGCCGGCCGTCACCGGCAGCCCGAAGTAGTAGCGGACGTCGCCCGAGAACACGGCCTCGCGGTTGAGGCGCAGCGCGTGCTCCGGCTCGGCGAGGCTCACCTCGAAGGTCGGCCGCTTGTACTCCTCGACCCGCAGCCAGGTGTCGCCGCCGAGCGAGGTCTGAAGCCTCCAGCGGCCGAGCAGGCGCCCCGGAGGAATCTCGAAGGAGCCGCTGGCCGAGCCGAAGGCGTTGCTCTCGACCTCGGAGGCCGCCACCTGCTCGCCGTTGCCGTCGAACAGCGTGACCGTGAGAGCCGCCCCGGGCAGGGTCCGGTAGCTGAAGTCCTCGCCGCCGCCGCGGTAGGCCACCGCCTTCCAGTGGATCGTCTGCTGCGGGCGATAAACCGAGCGGTCGGTGTAGACGAGGGCCGACGAGTAGGCGCCGCGCGGGTCGTCGTGGCGCTTCGTCAGGCGGTCCGCGTCCAGCGCCAGGTCGGCGCCGTGCTGCGCGAGCAGGAAGAAGCTGTCGCGGGTCCAGCTTCCGGACTCGAACCGCACGCGCCCGTCCTCCGCGGTCCGCAGCCGCTCGGCCGCGCGGTGTCCGCCGCGGTAGTCGAAGCGGTAGAGCGACACCTCGACGCCCTCGAGGGCGCGGCCCGTACTGCCGGAGCGAGCGGTCACCTCGAAGCCGCCGTCCACGGGGCGGGTCAGCAGCACCAGGTCGGAGAGCAGGAAGTTCTCCGCCACCACGAGATTGCCGGTTTCGCGGAAGTCGGCGCGCATGGAGGCCGCCAGCAGGTAGGCGCCGGGCTGCGACAGCTCGGGCACCACGAAGGTCGCGTGCGACCGGTAGTCCGGGGTCGGGGGCAGCTCCACCGAAAACTCGGCGTCGGGCGGCACGGCCATGATGGCCTCGGCCTCGCGGTGCGCCGGGAAGAGGTTGTAATCCTGCGCCCGGTCCACCAAACCTGCCAGGTCGTAGCGCCAGGCGCGGAAGTGGAGCCGCTCGAGATTGCGGTGCTCGACGCGCACGGAGCGCCGGCCGGCGGCGTCGACGGCCATGGTCTCGAGGCTGTACTGCGGCGCCTCGATGGCAGCTGCGAGGTGGGCGCAGCGCTGTCCGCCGAGGCTGTCCGGGTGGCGCTCGCGGCCCGCCGCGGCGATCTCGCGGGCGCGCACCAGGGCCTCGGGGTCGGGCGCCTGCTGGACGAGCTCGGCCAGCAGCGACTGCCCCATGGACCACCACTCCAGGCTGCGGTCGAAGCCCGCCTGCACCTGCTCGAGGTGGGCGCGGACGGCGCGCCGGTCGTCGTCGCTCGTCAGGGCCTCGTGCAGCCGCCGCAGCCGCTCGAGCCGGGCCTCCAACGCCGCCTCCGGGCGGCGCTGACCGCGGTGCCAACCCTCGAGATCGTCGAGCACGGCGCCGATCTTCGACAGCGGGTGGACGGCCGGGTCCGCGAGGTCGAGCCCGGAGGAGGCCTCGAGGTCGCCCGCGATCAGCGCCGCCGCGTCGAGCCGGAAGATCTCGTTGGACTCGGCCGGGCTCCACAGCGAGGTGTCGGCCAGGAGCTCGACCCACAGGTAGCTGACGGCGTCGCGCAGGGTGCCGCGGATGCGCGGCGGGTAGTTGTTCTGCCGGACGTAACGGGCGAGCTCGCCGAGCGGCTCGCTCCCCCAGTGCGCGCGCCGCGACCACAACGACACGTAGGCCCGGTCCGCCGCCTCGACGATCTGCTCGAGGGTCCACGCCTTCAAGTCGAGCTCGCCGCCGCTCGACACCCGCTCGCGCTGGCGGATCTCCCACGAGTAGACGCGGGCGTAGGTGGCGAGGGCGTCGGCATAGTAGAGCTCGAGCACAGCCCGCGACACCGGGTCGTCCGGCCACGGCTCGTCCTTCAGGAAGCGCACCGCCGTCTCGTAACCGTGCAGCCCCATCCGCAGCTTGGTGGCCTCCACCAGCGCGCGGGTCCAGGTCTCGGCATCGCCGGCGCCGCGCGCCCGCTCCAGGATCTGAAGCACGAGCTCGGATGCGGCCTCGAACTTCTGCTCCGAGATCAGCCGGTCGACGTCGTTCCAGCTCACGGGACCTCCGTTCTCGATGGTACCCGGGTCGGATTCCCCCGGCGGGTCACCGGCTATCCCCGGCGGGGTCAGCCCCCCCAGCGCAGCGGCGGTCGCTACGGCGACGACGAGTGCGGCGAGGAGGACGATCGGGCGCGAGCTGTGGGGGTGTGGAGCGTTTCGCATGGCACCAGTTTAGACAGGATAGGCGGCCGGAAGTTCCCAGGGTAATTCCGGGCGGCGTCGCGCCGCCCGGAATTACAGTTTGATGAGCGCTGCTGTCTGCGAAGCAGTACCGCGTCTTGATAGGATCTACCGGTGGTCACCGCAATAGTTGTCGGCGCGGTTCTGGCGGGAGCGCTGGTCAGCCTCCTGCGGGCGATCCGTGCCGGCGACCGGGCGTTGGAGGTGGTGTCCAAGACCGCCGCCTCGCTGTGCTTCGTGGTCCTCGGGGCCATCCGCTGGACGGCGGGCGACGCGGTCGGAAGCTGGCTGCTGGCCGGGCTCGTGCTGTGCATGGTCGGCGACGTGCTGCTGCTCGGCAGCGATCGCGGCTTCGACCTCGGGCTGGCCGCCTTCCTGCTCGGCCACCTCGCCTACGTGGGCGGTTTCCGCGCCGCACTGCCGCTGGCGGGTTGGCCGGTGATGATCGCGGTCCCGCTGGCCGTGGCCGGCGTCGCGGTGGGGTTCTGGTTGTGGCCCCGCCTCGGCCGGCGCCGGCCGTCGGTCGCCGTGTACATCGCCGTAATCTCGCTCATGGTGTGGGGCGGGCTCGCCACGTCGACGAGCCTCGCGCTGCCGTGGACCGCCGCCGCCGGGGCCCTGCTCTTCTACCTCTCGGACCTCGCCGTGGCGAGGCAGCGCTTCGTCCGCCCGGACTTCACCAACCGCGCCGTCGGCTTGCCGCTCTACTACGCCGGGCAGCTGCTGCTCGCCCTCACCATTACGGGCTCCTAGATTGTGTCCCGCTCCCGTGGAAACGTTCAAACGTTCGAACGTTTTCACGTTGGCACGTTCCGCCCACCTACCCAGAAACCCAAAGGCGCGCAGTCGCAAAGCCGCCCCCCCCGCCCGGCACGCGGGACGCGTGCCCCACAAGGCCGAGTTGTCGACGCCATTGTGGGGCAGCCGTCTCGGCTGCCGGGTGTGTGGGCGGAACGTTCCAACGTTCAACGTGTAACGTTCAAACGTTCAAACGACGTCACTGAATCGGGCGCCGGGTTGGTGTACCCTCAGCCCGCCAGGGAGGCTTCGCATGGCTCGTCGTTTCTTCGGTCTTTTCGCCGCCGCACTGCTGGCGGCTGCCGGCGCCCACGCCCAGAGCGACTGGGCCACCTTGACCCACAACGGCGAGTACGCCTTCGCGCGCGGCTTCTACGACCGCGCCGAGTCCGAGTTCCAGAAGGCCCTGGAGATCGCGCAGAAGCTCCCT
>DATIVB010000217.1:0-4160 GCA_035466375.1 Chondromyces sp. | reverse complement strand
CCGAGGGTGTCCACGTGGCGGAACGGACCGCCGCGGAAGGGCGGGAAGCCGAGGCCGAGGATGGCGCCGAGGTCGCCGTCCCGCGGCGAGGCGATGACACCCTCCCCGAGGCAGTGGACCGCCTCGTTGACCATCAGCAGGGCGAGCCGGTCCTGGATCTCCGACGAGGCCACCTGCCGCCGTGCTCCTCCCCCGAGCAGCCTGTACACCTGCGAGTTGACCTGCTTTTTGCCCTTCTTCGTCGCCGGATAGAGGTAGAAGCCGCGGACGTTTTTGCGCCCCTCGAGGCCGGCCTCCAGCAGCCGCGCCATGGCCCCCGAGTCCTCGAGGCCACGCCCGGCGAAGGCGCGCCCGAGGTCGGCGGCGACGTGTGCGCCGACGTCGATGCCGACCTCGTCGATCAGCGCCAGCGGCCCCACCGGGTAGCCGAAGTCCTTCATCGCCCGGTCCACGTCCTCGACCGTGGCGCCCTCCTCCACCAGCCGCACCGCCTCACCGAGGAAGGGCGCGAGGATCCGGGTGGTGTAGAAGCCGGGACCGTCCTTGACGACGATGCAGGTCTTGCCCTGCGCGACCCCGAAGGCGCGGGCGGTCGCCACGGCCCAGGGGGCCGCAGCCTCGGGAACCACGATCTCGAGCAGCGGCATCTTCGGCACCGGAGAGAAGTAGTGCATGCCAAGCACCCGCTCCGGGTGCTTCGCCCCGGCCGCGAGATCGGCGATGGGCAGGGCGGAGGTATTGGACGCGAACACGGCCTCGGGCGCGATCTGCGCCTCCACCTCCGCCAAAACCTTGCGCTTGAGTTCCAGATCCTCGAAGACCGCCTCCACGACGAGGTCCGACCCGGCGATGTCCCCAAGCTCGGTGGTCAAGAGCAGCCGCGAGCGCCGCCGGTCCGCGTCCACGGAACGGATCGCGCCCGACCGGACCTGGCGCTTCAGGCCGTCGTCGACGGTTTTCGCCGCCCGGCCCAGCACCTCCCCGGAGATGTCCCGCACCACCACCGGGCAGAGGCCGAGCGACACCGAGGCCACCCCGGCGCCCATGAAGCCGCCGCCGACAACGGCGAGTCGACCCACCTCGCGCCCTGGCTCGCCCGGCGGCGCCTTCTTGACCTCGTTCATGGCGTGGAAGAGGCGCACCAGGTTGCGGCTCACCGGGGTCACCGCGAGCTGGCCGAAGTACTCGCTCTCCTTGGCCAGTCCGGCGATGCGCCCCTGCTTGAGGCCGGTCTCCACGCAGTCGAGGATCGCCGGCGGCGCCGGGTAGAGGCCCCGCGTCTGGCGCGCCACCTGCTGCCGCGCCTTGCGCAGTACCACGGCCCGTCCGGGCGCGCTCGCCGTGAGGCGGTCGACGAGGCCCTTCTTCCGGACCGGACGCTTCAGCGTGCCGTCGGCCAGCGCCAGCGCGGCCCGGGCGCCCGTCTCGGCGATGCCGCCGGGCGTCGTGACGGCATCGATGAGGCCCAACTTCTTCGCGCGCCGCGCCCGCAGCCGCTTGCCGGTCAGCAGCAGCGGCAGCGCGGCCGCCAGCCCCACCCGCTCCACCACGCGCTGGGTGCCGCCACCGGCCGGCAGCAGCCCGAGCATGACCTCGGACTGGCCCAGCACCGTCTTGGGGTCGTCGGAGGCGATGATGTAGTGGCAGGCCAGCGCGACCTCGAGCCCGCCGCCCAGAGCGGCGCCGTGGACCGCCGCCACCACCGGCTTGGCGCCGGTGTGGATGCGCTCGAGGAGGGCGTTGCCGTCGCGCGACATGGCGCTGATCTCGGCCGCTCCGAGGCCCTCGATGATCTCGAGATCGGCGCCCGCGATGAAGGTGTCCGGCTTGGCCGACACCACCACCAGCGCCCGCACCGCGTCATCGTCGAGCAGCGGCACGACCTTCTCGTTGAACTCCTCCACCGCCGCGGGCGACAGTGTGTTGACCGGCTTCGAGTCGTGGTCGAGCCAGACGATGACGATGCCGTCGGGACGTTTATCGAGGCGGATCATGCCCATGTGAAATTCCCCGGCCTGCTGAAATCACGATCGATTTCGAATTTCGAATTTCGAATTTCGAATTTTCCGCGCAGCCACCTGTTTGCGGTTCCGAGATTCGCACTTTGAATCGCGATCTTGGATTTCATGGTGTTCCTCACTCGGGTCGCTCGAAGACCATGCCGATACCGATGGCGCCGGCGGCGCAGGCGGCGATCAGGCCGAAACGAGCCTCCTCCGCCTGCATGCGGTGGCAGCAGTTGGTGATGAGGCGGGCACCGGTGGCCCCGAAGGGGTGCCCGACCGACAGCGACCCGCCCCACGCGTTGAGGCGGTCGCGATCGACCGCTCCGACGGGGCGGTCCCGCCCCAGGCGCTCGCGGCAGAACGTCTCGTCCTCCAGGAGCTGGAGAACAGCCAGCACCTGCGCGGCGAAGGCCTCGTGGAGCTCCACCACCTCGACGTCGTCGAGCCCGAGCCCGGCCGCCTCGAGGGCCGCCGGGACGGTGAGCGCGGGGCCGAGCAGCAGCTCCTCGAGCGGATCGAGGGCCGCCACCGCCGAGCCCTTGAGGACGGCGATGGGCTCGAGGCCGAGGCGCTGCGCAGCCTCCTCCGAGGCCAGCAGCACCGCCCCGGCGCCGTCCGTGAGGTAGGACGAGTTGCCGGCGGTGATGGTGCCGAAGCGGCGGTCGAACGCCGGTTTCAGCTTGGCCAGGGCCTCCGGGGTGGAGTCGCCGCGGACACCGTTGTCGGCTGTGACCTCGGCGTAGCGCGGGGGCGGGAAGGTGGGCACGATCTGGCGCGCGAGCCGCCCGTCGGCCGTCGCCGCGGCGGCGCGGTGGTGTGACATCAGCGCGAAACCGTCCTGGGCCTCGCGGGTGATGCCGAGCCGCTTGGCCAGGCGCTCGCCGTTCTCCCCCATCACCTCGCCGGTGGAGAACTCTGCCAGCGCCACCGGCTCGGGCAGCAGGTCTTTGGCCGAAAGACCCCTGAGCAGCTTGAGATAGTCGCCCGGACCGCGCGCCTTCTGGGCCGCGATCAGGCGCTTGCGCACCGAGCGTCGGTAGCGGATCGGCGCGTCCGAAAGGGTCTCGGCGCCGGCCGCGATCGCCACCTCGGCGTCGCCGACCGCGATCGCCCGCGCGCAGTCGAGGAAGGACTGCAGCGACGACACGCAGGCCATGGACACGGTGTAGGCAGGGCAGCTGTCGGGCAGCTGCGTTCCCAGCACCACCTCGCGGCCGAGGTTGGAGGTCGCGGGGTCGGCGATCACCGTGCCCATGACCAGGAGGTCGACCGCCGCGGGGTCGACCCGCGTCCGGTGCAGCAGCCCCGCCACCGCCATGCGGCCGAGGTCGTAGCTGCGGAGGTCGGCGAAGGCCGTCCCCGACCGGCAGAACGGCGTCCGGCAGCCGTCGATCACCACCACCTTGCGCGACGATCCCGGTTGATTCATGGAGCATCTCCTGCCATGGTGATACCAGAACCGACCCACCCGCGCCAGCCCACGAATACCGGAACGTTCGGCTCATCCGGGAATCCGTGGGGCTGGTAAGCATCGATTTCGGATTTCGGATTTCGGATTTCGGATTTCCGCCCGCCCACCCAGTTGAACCACAGAGGCACAGAGAGCACAGAGAAGGCACAGAGCCCGACCACCCACCCACGTCGCAACCACGAAGGCACGAAGACACGAAGATCGTCACCAAGCCCACCCGCCCCCCCAAAACGCAAAGACGCAAAGCCCGACCACCGCTCTCCCCCGCGCAAAGACGCGGCAACGATCCACGAGAGCTCAGCGGTGTGGCGAGGTCTCCGGCCGTCGGACGGCCGGAAACCGCCGTGTCGGGACCCCGTGTCGAACCCGAGCGTTCGCCCCGGAGTCCCGCCCCGGCGGCCCGCGCTCTCGGAGAGCTCAGGCCTCGCCGCTTCTCACCTTTATTCAAGAGGATGGAGAAGGGGCCGTCCTCACGGCTGACAGTGGGAAGGGCGAGAGGCAGAACCGCCGTGCCCCGGGCACGGCTTCCGGTGCGAAGCGCGGCGGGGACGAACGCTCGCGTTCGGAGTCCGCCCGCTTCTCACCGGTTGTAGGCGATCCGATCGCCTGCCGTTCTGCCGCCATCATGCGGGAGAGCGCCCATGCCCGGCACCCGCGCCTTGGCGTCTTTGCGCCGTTGCGCC
>DATIVB010000216.1:0-5547 GCA_035466375.1 Chondromyces sp. | reverse complement strand
AAGGGAGGCATCACGATGCGAAAGAACTCACTGGTCATTCTCGGCTGCGCGCTGCTGCTCGCGGCCGGATTGTCGACGGCTGTGTGGGCGCAGCTGTCGCCGGACGAAATCGCCAAGCTCGGCACCGAGCTGACCCCACTGGGTGCCACCAAAGCCGGCAATGCCGACGGCACCATCCCGGCCTGGGACGGCGGTCTGAGCAAACCGCCCGCCGCCTGGAAGCCGGGCCAGCACTACGTCGATCCCTACGCGGACGACAAGGTACTGTTCACGATTACCAGCAAGAACGTCGAGGAGTACGGCGACCACCTGACGCCGGGCCAGATCGCGCTGCTGGTGACCTACCCCGACACGTACAAGATGAACGTCTACCCGACGCACCGCAGCGCCGCCTATCCGCAGCGGATCTATGACAAGACGATCGAGAACGCGGCCACCGCGAAGCTCGTCGAAGGCGGCAACGGCGTCACCGGCGCCATCAACGGCATCCCGTTCCCGATTCCCAAGAACGGCCTCGAGGCGATCTGGAACCACCTCCTGCGCTACCGCGCCGACTCGGCGGCCCGCACCATCGGCCAGGCGGCGCCGACCCGCGGCGGCAGTTACACCCTGGTCGAGTTCCGCGACGAGTTCTTCATGCTGTACAGCATGGCGGGCAAGACCGAGGCCGACCTCAACAACCGGATCCTGTTCTTTAAGCAGGAGGTGATGGCCCCCGCTCGGTTGGCCGGCGGCATCCTGCTGGTGGCCGAGACCCTCAACCAGGTGCAGGAGCACCGCAACGCCTGGGTCTACAACCCCGGCCAGCGGCGCGTCCGGCGCGCCCCGAACGTGGCCTACGACAACCCCGGCACGGCCGCCGACTCGATGCGCACATCGGACCAGCTCGACATGTTCAACGGCGCTCCGGACCGCTACAACTGGAAGCTGGTGGGCAAGAAGGAGATCTACGTCCCCTACAACTCCTACAAACTTCAGGATCCCGCGGTGAAGTTCTCTGACATCCTGACCCCACTGCACATCAACCAGGACTACGTGCGCTACGAGCTGCACCGGGTGTGGGTGGTTGACGCGACCCTCAAGGACGACGCCCGCCACATCTACAAGCGGCGCACCTTCTACCTCGACGAGGACAGCTGGCAGATCGTCGCCAACGACACCTACGACAACCGCGACCAGCTGTGGAGGGTTTCCGAAGGCCACGCGATGACCTACTACAACGTGCCCAGCCTGTGGACCTCGCTCGAGGTTCACACCGACCTGCAGGCCGGCCGCTACCTGGCGATTGGGCTCAACAGCGAGTTCCCGCCGTACGAGTTCGACATCGATCGTTCGCTCGAGGACTACACGCCGGCCGCGCTGCGGCGCGCCGGAACACGGTAGAGAAGCTCACGGCCGGCGGACGGACCCCGCGGTCCGTCCGCCGGTTTTTTTGACTCATTGAATTCGACAGGAGACCGGCAGATGGACACACCGTCGGGCATGACCCCAGCCCGGGTGACGAACCGCGTCACCCGACACCAGACAGACATCGGCACTCTGCGGCGCGCGGTGGCCGTGATCGTCGTCGGGCTCGCAGCGGCCGGCGCTCCGCTGCTGCACGCGCAGGAGGAGCTGACCCCCAAGCCGGCGATCATGGCGCCGCTGGCCAAGAGCTCGTTGATGCTCGACGTCGCCGTCGCCGGCGACGCGTTGGTCGCAGTCGGCGAACGGGGGCACGTGCTGGTCTCCACAGACGAAGGAGCGACCTGGCAGCAGTCCGAGGTGCCGACGCAGTCGATGCTCTCCGCAGTGTTCTTCCACGACGCCAGCCTCGGTTGGGCGGTGGGCCACGACTCGGTCATCATCCGCACCACAGACGGCGGGAAGACCTGGGAGATCGTCAACTGGGCGCCGGAGGACGAGGCGCCGCTGTTCGACGTGTGGTTCGAAGACGCCGACAACGGTTTCGCCGTCGGCGCCTACGGCACGTTCCTGGTGACCTCGGACGGCGGCGACACCTGGGATTGGGAGCCGGTCAGCGACGACGACTGGCACCTCCACAAGTTCGCCGCCGATGACGCCGGGCGTTTCTTCATCGCGGCCGAGGCGGGGTTCGTCTATCGGTCCGACGACGGCGGCGCCACCTGGACCGATCTGCCGTCACCTTACGAGGGCTCGTACTTCGGGATCCTTCCCCTGGGCGGTGACACCCTGCTGCTGTTCGGGCTGCGCGGGCATCTCTTCCGGACCGAGGATGCCGGTGAGAGCTGGCAGGCGATCGAGACCGGGACCGTGGCGATGCTCAACGACGGCGTCCTCCTCGGTGACGGGACCGTCATGATCGTCGGCCTCGGCGGCACGGTGCTGATGTCATCCGACGGTGGCCGCACCTTCGACCTCCACCGCCAGGCCAACCGGCGGGGAATCTCTTCGATCGTGCAGACGGCGGACGACACCGTTCTCCTCGCCGGAGAGTTCGGCGTCAAGACAACGCGCATCAGCTCGCTCGCCGAGACCACGGACTGAGCGGAGGAGGCGACCATGACCAACACCCTCGAGAACCTGATCTTCCGCAACCGCCGCCTGGTTGTCATCCTGTTCCTCCTGCTCACCGTCTTCATGGCCTACCAGGCCTCGCACCTCAGGATCGACGCCGGCTTCGCCAAGCTGCTGCCGCTCGAGCACCCGTACATGAAGACCTACCTCGAGTACCGCGAGGCATTCGGCGGCGCCAACCGCGTGGTGATCGCCATCCGCGCCACCGACGGCGACATCTTCACGCCCGGGTTCTTCCACGTGCTGGAGGAGGTCACCGACGAGGTGTTCTTCCTGGAGGGAGTCGACCGCACCCGCGTCATGTCCCTGTTCACGCCCAATGTGCGATTCACCGAGGTGGTCGAGGACGGGATCTCCGGAGGCAACGTCATTCCGGACGACTTCGAGCCCACCGAGGAGGGGCTCGCCCAGGTGCGAGAGAACATCCTCAAGTCCAACTACATGGGGCGTCTGGTGGCGACCGATTTCTCGTCGGCCATCATCTCCGCCGAGCTCCTGGAGATCAACCCCAACACCGGCGAGCGGCTCGACTACATCGACGTCGCGAGCCAGCTCGAGGCGATCCGCACCAAGTACTCGAACCACAGCGTCGGCGTCGACTTCGACTACCACATCATCGGATTCGCCAAGGTCATCGGCGACATCGCCGCCGGCGCCGCCCGCGTCGTGCTGTTCTTCCTCATCGCCTTCCTCATCACCGCGATCTTCGTCTACGTCTACTCGCAGAGCTTCAAGCTGACGGTGATCATCGTCGGATGCTCGCTGATGGCGGTGGTCTGGCAGCTCGGCCTGCTGACACTGCTCGGTTTCGGGATCGACCCGATGTCGATCCTGGTGCCGTTCTTGATCTTCGCCATCGGCGTCAGTCACGGCGTGCAGATGGTGAGCGCCTTCCGGGCCGAGCTCTTCGAGGGGACGGACAGCGAGGTCGCGGCGCGCTCGACCTTCCGCCGCCTCCTGGTCCCCGGCGGCATCGCGCTGCTCTCGGACACCATCGGCTTCATCACCATCATGCTGATCGAGATCCAGATGATCCAGGAGATGGCCATCACCGCCAGCCTCGGCGTGGCGGTCATCATCCTCACCGACCTCGTCCTGGTGCCGGTGCTTCTCTCCTACGTGCACCCCCGGCACATCGACCTCGAGAGGCTGCACGATCGCGCCGACCGGATGGCGAAAGTGTGGAGCTCGCTTGCCAGCGTCGCGACGCCCCGCAAGGCGGCCGTGATCATCGCGGTGGCGGCGCTGCTGTTCGTGGTGGGCGGCTGGAAAGCCCGCCAGATCAAGATCGGCGACCTGCACGCCGGCGTGCCGGAGCTGCGGGCCGACTCGGTCTACAACATCGACACCGATGTCATCACCTCGCACTTCACCATCGGCGTCGACGTCATCACCACAATCATCGAGAGTCATCCCGAGGCCTGCACCGAGCACGAGATCATGGACGTGATCGACGAGTTCGAATGGCACATGCGAAACGTCCCCGGGGTGCAGTCGGTGTTCGGCATCGCCGGCGTCGCCAAGATCATCAACGCCGGCTGGAACGAGGGCAGCCTCAAGTGGCGCGTGCTGCCGCGCAACCAGTCGATGATGTCGCAGTCGGTGACCTACATCGACACCGCGACCGGTCTGCTCAACGGCGACTGCAGCGTGATGCCGGTCTACATCTACACCGCCGACCACAAGGCCGAGACCATCGACCGTATCGTGCTCGCGGTCAAAGAGTTCCAGAAGGAGCGCGGCTCCGACGACCTCAAGTTCCGGCTCGCCACCGGCAACGTGGGTGTCATGGCGGCCACCAACGAGGCCGTGTCGGCGGCCCAGTTCCCCATGCTGATGTGGGTCTTCGCCGCCATCATCGTCCTCTGCCTCATCACCTTCCGTTCGGTCAAGGGGACGCTCGCGATCGTGATCCCGCTCGCCCTGGTGTCGATCCTGGCCTACGCGCTGATGGCGCTCCTCGAGATCGGGCTCAAGGTCTCGACCCTGCCGGTGGTCGCACTCGGCGTCGGCATCGGCGTCGACTACGGCATCTACATCTACAGCCGCTTCAAGAGCCTGCTGGCCCAGGGCGAATCGATCCAGGAGGCCTACCGGCGGACGCTGAAGATCACCGGCAACGGCGTCGTCTTCACCGGCATCACACTGGCCACCGGGGTCGCGACGTGGATCTTCTCACCGCTCAAGTTCCAGGCCGACATGGGCATCCTCCTGACCTTCATGTTCCTTTTCAACATGGCCGGCGCCATCATCCTCCTGCCGGCCCTGGCCTGCTGGTTCAAGCCGAAGGGGTAGCGGAGTCGTTGAAACGTTAGAACGTTCAAACGTTGGAACGTTGACCAGGGCCGCCCGAGGGCGGCCCTGGTTTTTTCGGGTCACCCGCGAGTTCGTGAGATGGGCAACGGGGGAATTCGGAATTCGGAATTCGGAATTCGGAATGCCACCCGCCCGCCCATTTCGAATTTCGGATTTCGAATTTCGGATTTCCACCCACCCACCCGGTCCGGGTGAAGAGGTGAAGAGGTGAAGCATGACGGGTTGGATGCGCGAGTCTTGACCCGTCACCCCTTACCCCTTAACCCTTCACTCTTTACCCTTGACCCTTGACCCGGCTCTGTGCCCTCCGTGCCTCTGTGGTTCAGACGCCTTTTCGAATCGCGTCGTGGCGTCTTTGCGCCTTTGCGCTCCTTCCGGGGGGTTGGGCGGGAACGTGCAACGTTCGAACGTGGAACGTTCAAACGGATGGGATTGGTACGATTGGCGCCATGAAACTTCCATCTCGGTTCATCCTCGTCGGCGCGCTGCTCTTCGCCGCGTGCTCACCTTCGGGGCCCGCGGGCCCCGGACCGGCCTCCGACACGCTCGTGATCGGTCTGCTCTCGGACATCGGGAGCTGGAACCCCTACCTCGCCGAGGACGCCAAGGATGAGGAGATCCTCGGCCTGGTCTACCCCTCGCTGGCGGTGGAGCAGCCCGACTACGAGCTGCACCCGCCGTCCTTCGAGCCGG
>DATIVB010000215.1:0-9167 GCA_035466375.1 Chondromyces sp. | reverse complement strand
AAGGCCACCATGTCCTGCCGGATGGCTTCGACGATGTCCCGCGCCGGCAGGTGTTTGACGCGGCGGATCGCGGCCTCGAGGCGATGCGGGGTGTAGGGGCGCTCACCGTCGGCGTGCTCGTACAGCCCGTCGGTCTGCAGGAGGAGGATGTCGCCGCGGCCCATGAGGCTGACCTCGTTGACCGAGAACTTCTTCTGGTGCGGCGTCCGGACCTCGCCGGCCGGCTCGTCGATGTCGCCCTCGGAGGGGAAGATCCCGATCGGCAGGACGTTCTTCATGCGCTCGGGGTCGATGTCGACGAGGCGGTCGTACTCGGCGGAGAAGATCAGCGGCTTGGGGTGGCCTGCCGAGATGAAACGGAAGGTGCCCTCGTCGGAGATCTCGCCGTAGATCATGGTCAGGAACTTGTTGACGGAGGAGGACTGAGCGAAGCGCGTGTTGAGGACCTCGAAGAGCTTGGCGGTGACGTGGCCCTGGGTCTCGAGCTCGTAGAGAACACCGGTCAGGAAGGCCTGGTGGAGCATCGCGGTGAGGAGGGCGTCGGTCATGTCGTGGCCGGCCGAGTCGGCGACCAGGATGCCGACCCGGGCCCTGCACATCCGCAGACGGCGCACGACCTCGTCCCGGCCCTGCTCGAGGGCGGTCGCGATGCGCGCATCGAGGTTGTAACGCCGCGAGAAGTCGATGATGATGATGTGGTCGCCGCCGAGGACGCCGTTGAGCGGAAATGTCTGGCCGAAAATGTCCATTTCGACGAGGCTCACCCGGTCGGGGATGTGGTGGACGAACTCCATCATCGAGCGGAAGTTGGCGAGCTCCGCCTCGAGCGCGGCGAGCCGCGCCGCGGACTGTTGTTCCGTCATGACCGTCTCCATCGTGAGCTCCTCGCGCCGGGATTCGAACTCTTCGGCGCCCGCACCATCCACCCGTCAACCACTCCGTATGGTCTTATATTCCAGGTTTAATTTCAATAGATGGTCAGATCGCGCACATGGCGGGCGCCGTCGTCACGGTGAGGGCCTGCAGCTTGCCGACGTGCAGCGCCTGCTGCCCGACGGCGGGGTCGTGCAAAGAAGACTCTTTCGACCTCAGTCCGGTAGGGTTGCCAGCCACGCGAGGGGCCGCCCGGTCTGCACGCACAGCAGACGGAGCTGCAGCGTGCCGTTTTCCACCTCGATCGAGGCCTCGCCGAGGTCCCGTTCAATGCCGGAAAGCCGCGCGCCCGCACTCTCGATCTCATCATTGATTTCGGCGTCGAGCGTCGAGGCCAGGAGACGCCCGTCGAGGCCGATAACGGCGGCAGGCCGAGGCAGTGCCCCGAGGAGACCGATCAACAGGTCCCGGTAGAGCGCCGTGCGCCCTTCCATCGCATTCTGGATCTGCTGCTCCCGGTCGAGGACCGCGTTCAACTGCCGGGCGACGGCTCCGAGCTCGTCCGGGTAATGGGTGGCCGCACGGCGGTTGAAGCTGCCGCCGGCGATCGCTTCCGCGACGGCGGCGAGCTCGTCGAGGCGGTCGAGGAGCACCCGGTTCAGAGCGCGGGACAGTAAAGCGAGAGAGAACAGCGCCAGCAGCACCAGCAGGGCGAGGATGGTGGCCCGCCGCAGGGCGGTGGCCTGGGCGTTCCGATCCTCCTCGACCATTGCCTGGTGATTGATGTTCAGGAGGTCGATGACGCGGGACTTCACTGTCTCGAATGCGGGAAAGGTCTGCTCGTTGTAGGCCCGCAGGGGGTGCTCCGGAGTCGCCTCCAGGAGCCGGTCGCGGGCGTCGACGAAGGCGGTGAACCCCCGCTCGATGTCCTCGATGACCGTCACCTCCTCGGGGATGGTGATGTTCGCCCGCGCCCGCGCCAGCGCCGCCTTGAAGGCGGCCTCCGAGGTCTGGAGGGCGTCACCGGCTTCCTCCTTGCCGAGAAGCAGCGCGAGGACCGCACTGTCCTGCCGTTCCAGCGACTCCATCATCTCGGTGGAGGCGCGGACGCTGTCGAAGTTCGCCGTCAGCACCCGACCGATACTGCTGCCCAGAGTGTGGAACCCGAGCGCTGCACCGGCGGCGGTGATCAGCAGGAGGATGACCAGGTACCAGTATCCGAGCGAGATGCGCGTCGCCAGGCGCATGGTCAGACCTTGGCCGCGAAGCGGGCCACGGAATCGGGGGAACCGATGACCACGAGCACCTCGCCGGCGCCGAGCTTCTCGTCCCGGCGCAGGTTGGCGATGATCTTGCCGTCTCGCTGAATCGCGACCACGGTGATGTCGAATCGGCGGCGGACATCGACCTCGACCAGCGTCTTGCCGACGTACTGTGCGGGCACCTCGAGCTCGGCGAGCTCGGTGTTGGCGCCGAGCTCCACGCGGTCGAGCACGTTGGGGTGCGACAGCCGGTAGGCGAGCCGCTGGCCCATCTCGACCTCGGGGCTCACCACCTCGTGGGCGCCGACCGCGCGCAGGACACGGGCGTGGAGCTCGCTCAGAGAGCGTGCGACGATCCGCGGCACGCCGATCTGACGCAGGAGGGCGGTTGCGAGGATCGACGCCTCCATGGACTCGGCGCCGATGGCGACCACCGCGCACGACATGCGCTCGAGCTGCAGCTCGCGCAAGGCGCTCTCGTCGGTGGCGTCGGCGCGGACGACGGCGTCGAGGTCGGCGGCCATCCGCGTGACCTCGTCCTCGTTGTTGTCGATCGCGAGCACAGCCTGCCCCTCGCGCGCGAGGCTGGTGGCGACCATCCGACCGAACATGCCGAGCCCGATGACGACGAACTCTCCGACCATGGGAAAAACTCCCTTCACCCGACCATGATTCTGGCCTCAGGGTAGCCGACCCCCGACTGAGACTTCCTGCCGAACAGGAGGGCGAGGCTCAAGGGTCCGATGCGGCCGACGAGCATGACGAGAATCACCACCAGCTTGCCGGGGCTCTCGAGGACCGGGGTGGCGCCGAGCGACAGACCGACGGTGCCGAATGCGCTGATGGCTTCGAAGATCAGCGGTAGGAAGTCCTGGTCCTGGAGGAGCAGCAGGGCGGTCGCGCCGCCGAACACGATGACCACCGCAACCACCGCGATCGCGGCGCAGCGGAAGACGGTTTCGAGGCCGATGGTGCGCTTGAAGAGCACCACCTTGAGATGCCCGCTGGCGATCGCGGGGATTGCGCTCAACAGCACCACGAGGGTGGTGGTCTTGATGCCCCCGCCGGTGCCGCCGGGCGACGCTCCCACGAACATCAGCGCCATCATGAGCATCAGGGTCGCGGGCTGCAGCGTCTCGATGCCGATGGAGTTGAAGCCGGCGGTGCGGCAGGTGACGCTCTGGAAGAGTGCGTTGACCAGCTTGTCGGCGGTGCCGAGGCCGGCGAGGCCGCGGTGCCACTCGGCCGCGGCGACGGCCGCGAAGCCGAGGACGGTGAGGGCGGCGGACGCCAGGAGCACCACCCGCACCTGCGTGGCGAGGCCGATGTGGGCGCTGCTCCTCAAGCGCAGCCACCCGAAGGCGAGCACCGCGAAGCCGAGCCCTCCGAGGGTGATCAGGCTCGCCATCACCAGCAGCACCAGCGGGTTCTCCTGAAAGCCGATCAGCGAGTCCGAGTAGAGGGCGAAGCCGGCGTTGCAGAAGGCCGAGACTGAGTGAAAAATGCCCCGCCAGGCGGCCATCAAAGGCGGCGTGCCGCGCTCGAGCTCGGCCGCGCCGAGGATCGTTGCGCCGACTCCTTCGACCAGGAGGGTGCCGACCACGATGAACCCGATCAGGCGGTAGGCCGCGGCAACCGAGGGGAGGTCGAGCATTACACCCAGAGCCTGCTCGCCCCGCAGGCCGAGGCCGCGGCCGAGGAGGAGGGCGGCAAAGGTCGACAGGACCATGATGTTGAGGCCGACGACCTGGATCAGGAGCAGGACCACGAGCTGTCCGAAGAAGGAGAGGTCGTTGGGCGTGTCGAGCACGATCAGGCCGGTGACGCACGCGGCGCTGGTGGCGGTGAAGAGGGCGTCGACCGGCTGCAGGGGCCAGGCGTGGGCGGAGGCGGCAGGGAAGGTGAGCAGGAGGGTGCCGAGGGCGATGAGCACGACGAAGGTGATCAGGACCAGTAGCGCCGGTCGTCCGTAGAAGGAGTGCAGCACCTCGGCGGCGAGCGCGCTGCGGCTGATGATCAGGGCGAGGACCACCGCGTCGAAGGCGGCCATCAACGCGAGCGAGACCTCCGGCCGGAACGCGGTCGCGAAGGCCGCGATCACCAGCACGAAGGGCGCGAGCGCCGCCCAGCGTCGGCGGCTGAACAGCTTGCGCAGGAACGCCACCGCGACCACGAGTGCGAGCGCCTGCAGCGTCAGGCAGACCGTCTGTGCGGGAACCTTGGAACCGATCCCGTAGCCCACGACGGCGACCGTGGCGACCAGAGCGACGGTCAGCAGGTGCCGGGATGCCGGACCGTTGAGCGCCAGCCAGGCGGCGAGCCGGTCGTCCGCTTCGGAGAGCTCCCGGCCGAGGCGCGACAGGCGCGTCCTCACCGCGAGCAGGATGCGGCTCAGCAGGTAGAAGTTCCACAGCACGACCAGGCCGGCGATGACCGGATTGTCGACCAGCGGCGGGATGAACAGCCCGACGTTGATCGCGAAGATCGACGAGGCGCCGAACGCTCCCCAGCGGCTGCGACGGGCCAGCGCCACGAGCGTCAGGACCAGCAGCAGCAGGATGCCGGCCGAGTACGCGATGCCGAAGGATGTCACTTCGTCGGAGGGTCCGAAGTAGCCGTCCGGCATGGAGACCGCGAACTGCGCCAGCACTCCCGCCGCGACCGCGCCCACCTGCCGAGCCATCTGCAGGCGCGCCCGCGCGCCCGCGCGCTCGGGCCCGCTGGCGGCCGCCAGCATCGCATGAGGCCGTGGCATGATCAGGATCATACGCTGTCGGCGCTCAGCTCGGCGTCTCGTCCCGAACCCGCTCGAGCTCGTAGCGTTCCTCGTCCCGCACCACCATCCAGCTCTCGCCGTCGATGGAGTACACGTCGCCCACCAGCGGGCTGCGCCGCAGGCCCTTGAGGATCACCTGCTCGGAGCCGCACCAGACGACGCTGGCAATCACTCCGTCGCCGACCGTGCAGGAGCGCGTCTTCGGCACCGGTCGAGGATAGCGCTTCCGCTGCTCGGAGGGGGCGCTATAATGCGAAGCTCGCGGTCGGGCCCTTCGGCCCGCTTCGCCAGGGAGGACGTGATGAACCAGATGACGCTGCGCCTTTGCGCCGTGACCGCAATTCTCGTCGTCGTCGCCGGCTGCTCGACGACCGTCACCCGCGTGCCGGCCGAAGAGCCGATCGACCTCTCGGGGCGCTGGAACGACACCGACAGCCAGCAGGTGGCCCAGGCCCTGGTGGACCAGTCCATGGCGACGCCGTGGCTCGACAACCACCTCATGGAGACCGGCAAAAAGCCGACCGTGATCATCGGGACGATCCGCAACAAGACGCCCGAGCACATCGCGGTCAAGACGCTGGTCGCAGATTTCGAGCGCTCGTTCATCAACTCGGGCCGGGTGACCGTGGTCGCCTCGGCCGAGGAACGGGACGAGCTGCGCGGCGAGCGCGAGGACCAGCAGCGCTTCGCGACCGAGGAGAGCGCCAAGGAGTGGGGCCGCGAGCAGGGCGCCGACTACATGCTGATCGGCGAGATCAACGCCCAGTTCGACTCCGAGGACGGCAAGGAGGTCAAGTACTACCAGGTGGACACCTACCTCGTCGACCTCGAGAGCAACGTCAAGGTGTGGACCGGCTACACCAAGATCAAGAAGTTCGTCGGCCGCAGCAAGTACAAGCCGTAGGCGGAGCATGAAGGGACGTCCCTGTCGCGGTGCCGCGGCAGCTTTCGCCGGCGTTGCGGCCGCGGCAGTGCTGCTCGCCAGCGCCGGCTGCGCGACCTACGTCGCATCGAACGTCGAGCTGCGCACCCTGCTCGCCGCCGGCGACTGGCGGCGCGCGCTGGCCCGGGTCGATGCCAAGCCGGGCGGCACCGACCGCCTGCTCGAGCTGCTGCAGCGCGGCCACGTGCTGCACTATGCCGGCGAGTTCGAGGAGTCCAACGCGTCCTTTCAGCAGGCCGAGGACCTCTCGGCGGCGCTCTACACACGCAGCGTGTCGCAGGCTGCCGCCTCGCTGATCGTCAACGACACCACGATCGACTACCGCGGCAAGCCGCACGAGCTGGCGATGGTGCAGTTCTACCGGGCCTTCAACTACCTCTCGCTCGGCGACGCCGATGCCGCCCAGGTCGAGGCCCGCAAGGCGACCCTGCGGCTCGCGGACGCGGTCGAGGCGACGCTGCGCGAGATCGAGCGCCCGGAAGACCGCGAGGATGCGCGGGGTTTGCGGGACAGCGGCTTCCTGCACTGGTTTTCGGGCCTGCTCTTCGAGGCGAACGGGGCCGCCAACGACGCCTTTGTCGCCTACCGCAACGCCGCCCGGGCCTACCTCGCGAACGGCGCGCTGACTGGGCTTGCGCCGCCGCCGCAGCTGGGCCGGGACCTCGAGCGGATCGGGCTCCAATACGGCTTCCGGACCGAGGTCGAGGCGCTGCAGACGGCGTGGCCTGAGCTTTTCCCTGAATTCGAGGAAATACCGGCATCAGAGGGCGGCGGTGAAGTGGTCTTCGTGCTCGAAACCGGATGGGTCGCCACTCGCGACCAGGTCATTCTCAACGTCCCGATCCTCGACATCGACGAGAAGACCTATGGGTCGACCGACGAGTGGGCGCGGGAGCTCGTCAAGCGCTCGGCGCCGGGCTGGAGTCCGGGCTACGATGTCGAGATCGAGTACTGGCTGACGGTCGCGATGCCGGTGATGGCGCCGCCGATCACCGGCCGCGTCGTCGGGGCCCGCATCACAGCCGGCGGCGCCGAGGTCGCCTCGGTGCCGGCCGACGACCTGTCGCGCCGCGCCGAGGCGACCTTCGAGGCGGAGCGCGGCCAGATTCTCTTCAAGACCCTGCTCCGCGCGCTCGTGAAGTACGCGGCCACCCGCACCGCGGACCACGAGAACGAGATCGCCGGCCTGATCGTCAACCTCCTGGGTGTCCTTTCGGAGCGCGCCGACACCCGCTCCTGGCTGACCCTTCCCGACCGGCTGTCGGTGGCGCGGCTGCGCCTGCCGGCCGGCCGCCACGAGCTGCTGGTGGAGTATCTGGATGCCGCCGGTGCGGCGGTTGTCAGCCAGGTGGAGATCGTCGAGGTCACCGACGGCGGCTGGCTCTTCCTCAACCGCCGTCCATTCTGAGCTGGCGCCATCCATCCCTCCACCCCGGCCGGCACGACGGGCGCTGACGACGGAATTACGATTTGTGTGGTCTATTGTTCAAATCAGCGCGAGTAGTTGTAGGATTGTGGCGCGTCGGCCCGGGTGGGCTTCGGCATCGGTCGCAGCGGCCCGTCGGCACGACCCCAGGGAGGGAACATGAACCGGACGACATTGATGATTCTGATGGTGTGCTGCGCCGCGTTTGCAGCTCTCGGCTGCAGCAAGCCGGAGTCGGTGGCTGCGACGAACGCCGAGCCGGCAGTGGAATCGGCGGCAGCCGAGGTCGCAGTGGAGGAGGCGACGGCCGTCGTCCGCCACGACGTGGTCTACGCCTGCAACTGCGGGCCCGACTGTGACTGCGGCTCCATCAGCACCGAGCCCGGCACCTGCAGCTGCGGCACCGAGCTGGCTGGGGCGCACGTGGTCAAGGTGGTCGACGAGAACGTGGCCGTGCTCTGCACCTGCGGGGCAGACTGCGACTGCGAGATCGACGCCGCGGACGAGTCCAAGTGCTCGTGCGGGTCGGACGTCAAGAGGGTGAGCCTCGAGGGCAGCGGCCTCTACTACTGCAACTGCGGCGGCTCCTGCACGTGCAACTTCGTGGCCGCCGAGCCGGGCACCTGCAGCTGCGGCATGGAGCTGGTCACGAGCTGACAGGAGAATCCCCCGGTGCCAGGTCCATATTTGTGTAATTAGGATTGTGCGCGAGGAATCTCGCGTCGTAGAATCCCCTGGCACCGGGGCGGTGTACCTGGCACCGGGGCGGGGGAGCGCTCAGCGGTGCAGCAGGGCCAGGGCCTCGATCTGGCTGGTCTGGGGCATCATGTCCACCCCCTGCACCGTGCTCAGCTCGAAACCGCCCTTCACGAGCACCGCGAGATCACGGGCCAGGGTGCCGGGGTCGCAGGACAGGTAGGCGAGACGCCGGGCCGGCGAGGCGACGATCGCCTCCAGTACCGGGGGCTCGGCGCCGGCCGCCGAAGGGTTGAGGATCAGCGCCTGCGGCTTCTCCGACTGAAGCCGGCGGATCGCGCGGCGCAGCGGGCTGGCCAGGACCTCCACATTGTCGACCCTGCCGGCCGTGATGGACGCCCGGGCGTCCGCAGCCGCGCTCCGGACCCCCTCCACGCAGAGGACGCGGCGGAAGCTCTTTCGCAGGGCGAGCCCGTGGGTCCCCACCCCGGCGTAGAGATCGATGAGCAGGTCGCCCGATCCGAGGAACTCGGTCAAGCGCGAGTGGATCGCGGGCAGCAGCCCGAGGTTGACCTGGAAGAACGAGCCCGGCGAGACCCGCAGCTCGAGCCCGGCGACCGTGACGTACACCTCGCGCGCGCCGAGAACGGGCTCGATGGGCCCCTTGACGACCTGGGCGCCGCCCTTCGGGTTGAGGTTGACCCCGATACCGGCCAGGTGCGGGCATGCCTCCGCAATAGCTTCGACGGGCAGCTTGAGCGGCTTCTCCGCCCTCACCACGAGCGTCAGGTGCTGGCGCGTCGGGTCGCTGCCGCAGCGCAGGTCGATGTGGCGCAGCGCGAAGGGGAAGCGGACGGACGAGTTGAGCAGGTCGCGCAGGCGGCGGGAGGTCTCCAGCAGCTCGGGAACCAGCACTCCGCAGTGCGGCGCGTCCACTACTTCGCGGCTGCGGCGCTGGAAGTAGCCGAGCTTCGAGCGGTGGGCGCGATCGCTGGAGATCGCCATCTTGGCCCGGTTCCGGTAGCCGGCGATGCGCGGCGACGGCAGGGTGCCGAGGACCTGTCGCGGGGCCAGCCGCAGCTTTTCGTTGAGGGTCTCCGCCAGCCGGCGGCGCTTGAGATCGAGCTGCTCCTCGTACGGACGGCGCAGCAGCGAGCACGCACCGCACTCCACCCGGTGGGGGCAGTCGAC
>DATIVB010000214.1:0-2414 GCA_035466375.1 Chondromyces sp. | reverse complement strand
TTTCGCGGTGGCCGAGGTCCGGGAGAGCGACCTCAGGGGGCGGCACACCACCACCCACCGGGAGCTGGTGGTGCTGCCGGGCGGCGGCTGCCTGATCGACACCCCGGGCGTTCGCGAGCTCGGCCTGTGGCTCGACGCCGAGGCGGTGGCCGCGGTCTTTCCCGAGATCGAGGAGGCCGCGCTGCGCTGCCGCTTCGCCGACTGCCGGCACGAGGCCGAGCCCGGATGCGCGGTGCTCGAGGCGGTCGCGGAGGGGTCCCTCGACCCGGCGCGCCTGGCGAGCTTCCTGCGCCTGCGCCGCGAGGCCGAGAACCTCGAGCTGCGGCGTGACGAATCGCGGCGCCACGAGCTCCGCGCCCGCGATCGCGCCTTCGGCAGGATGGTCCGCGAGGTGGTCAAGCGAAAGAACAACCGCTGACGGCGCCGGGGCACGGGGGTTCATGCGGGTTTGCCTGAGATCGAGGGCCGAACGGCAGAGTCGTCAGCCGGAGTGACAGCGGCCGATGGCAGTGACAGCTGCAGGGTCAGACGGCAACGACCGCGACCGCGACAGCGGCCGGGCCAGCGAGCAGGCGCCGCGACCGCTCCATGACCAAACCGGGTCGACCGATGACCAGACATCGTCGACTTAGGAGGCGTCAGTGCGAGCCGTCTTAACCACAAAGGCACCAAGACACCAAGAAGAGCACCAAGGATTCTCTTCGTGAACCTCTTGGTGTCTTGGTGGTTCAACCTCGGCCGGGTGGGTCTGGACGACCTGCAGGTTCTCCCACCCGCGATGACGCTGCGCACTGAGGCTGGGAAGTGCCGCTGCGCACTGCCACTGTCTCCGGCCACTGCAGCTGACACGGCTCCTGCCCCTGTCTCCGCGTGGACCCGCAACCCAGCAGGTTCCGTGGGTGGGCGGCATTCCGAATTCCGAATTCCGAATTCCGAATTCCGAATTCGACCATTGCCCATCCCACGGATCTCCGTTTCTGCCGAATGCCGGAGGCGGTACCATGGATCAATGAACCTCAGGCGCTGAAGGAGCCAAACGAGCTGCAATTCGTCGGCCCTCGGCCGGCGAATTGCCGGAGGTGCAATATGCCGAAGTACCGCGTGCTCTCCATCGACGGCGGCGGCATCCGCGGCCTCGTGACCACGGTCGTGATGCAGCGGCTGGCCGCGACCCCGGGCCTCGAGGGCTTCCTCGACAAGGCCGACCTCATCGCCGGCACCTCCACCGGCGGGCTGCTGGCGCTCGGCATCGCCCACGGTGTCGGGCTCGAGGAGATCCGCGGCCTCTACGTCGACGACGGCCCGAAGATCTTCGACGACTCGTGGGTCGACGACCTGCTCGACCTCGGCAAGCTGCGCGGCGCCGACTACAAGACCGCGCCCATGCGGCGGGTCCTGAAGCGGGTGCTGGGTGCGGACACCACCCTCGGACAGCTCGGCAAACGGGTCCTGGTCACCACCTTCGACCTCGACAACGAGGACCCCGACGAGCGGCGGCGCAGCTGGAAGCCGAAGATCTTCCACAACTTCCCGGGGCCCGGCAGCGACCGCTCCGAGCTCGCGTACAAGGTCGGCCTCTACACCGCCGCCGCGCCCACCTACTTTCCGTCGGTGGACGGTTACATCGACGGCGGCGTCTATGCCAACAACCCATCCATGTGCGCGCTGGCGCAGACCCGCGACCGGCGCTACTTCGACCCGCCCGTCGAGCTCGACGACCTGGTGGTGCTGTCGCTGGGCACTGGGACGAGCCCGTTCTACGTCAAGGGGTCGGCACACGACTGGGGCTACGTGCAGTGGGTCAAGCCGCTCATCAGCCTCATGCTGGACGGCATCTCGGGCATTGCCGACTACCAGTGCAGCCAGATGCTGCGCGAGCGCTACCACCGGCTGGCGCCGGTGTTCCCGCCCGACGTCTCGATCCCGATGGACGCGGTCAAGAAGATCCCCTACATGATCGACTTCGCCGACCGCCTCCGCCTGCACGGCACCGTCGACTGGATGAAGGCCCACTGGATGAGCGACTGAGGCCGGCGTCAGATAAGGGATGGGAGATACGAGATACGAGATACGAGATACGAGAACGGCCACCCCTCCGGCACGCGGGAGGCGTGCCCCACAAGGGCAACCCTGTTGATTCTGGCCGGCTTTGTGGGGCAGCCGTCCCGGCTGCCGGGTGGGAGGCCTTCGGCTCATCCGGAAAATATGGGATGGCCACGGGTTGAATTAGGAATTAGGAATTAGGAATTGCCGCCCGCCCGCCCATTTCGGATTTCCACCCACCCGTTGAACCACTGAGGCACAGAGAACACAGAGAATCCACAGAGAGAAATCGTGACCTCGCAACATGATGATCTCTGAAGATCTGTGCGATGGGTCGGAAAATACTCTGTGCGGCTCTGTGCCCTCTGTGT
>DATIVB010000213.1:0-1526 GCA_035466375.1 Chondromyces sp. | reverse complement strand
GCGGCGATCCGTTGGGGTTGTGGGGGTAGGTCTCGGTGACGGCGCCCCCGTCGTCGACGAAGCGCAGCGGCGCCAGGCTCTGCGCCTCGACCCGTTCGAGGAGCGCCGGGTCGGGGAACAGGGCGCGGCCCTCGCCGTGGGCGGACCAGACGCCGAGCGTCGAGCCCGCCATGCCGCGCAGCATGACGGCCGGCGACTCGAGCACCGTGACGGTGGGGAAGCGCGACTCGAAGCGGCCGGAGGCGTTGCGCACGAAGCGCGGCTGCGCGCCGCCGTCGAGGCCGCGCCACGGCACCCAGCCGAGCAGGGCCAGGAGCTGGCAGCCGTTGCAGATGCCGAGGCTGAAGGTGTCCGGGCGGTCGAGGAAGGCCTCGAACTGCGTCCACAGGCCGCGGTTGAAGCGGATCGACCCCGCCCAGCCCTTGGCGGCCTCGAGGACGTCGGCGTGCGCGAAGCCGCCGACCGCGGCCACTCCGCGGAAGCGCTCGAGGGTCAGCCGCCCGTCGAGCAGGTCGGACATCGCCACGTCCCACGGCTCGAAGCCTGCGGCGGCGAACGCGGCGGCCATCTCGCGGTCGCCGTTCGAGCCCTCCTCGCGCAGGATCGCCACTGCCGGTTTCGTCGCGCGGCGCAGAATCTCGACATCGGTGGCGGCGGGCGCGAAGCCGAGGGCGTAGGGGGGTGCCGCGCGCCCGCGCAGGCCGTCTCGCTCGGCTTCGACGCACCCGGGGTCGGCCTGCTCGAGCTCGAGCCGGAACGAGGTCGCCTCCCAGAGGTCGCGGAGCTCGCGCATGTCGGCGTCGAGCACCCCGCGACCGCCGACGCTGACGCGGACCCGCGGCTCGGCCAGGGTGCGGCCGATCAACGCGGCC
The DNA here is from genome assembly GCA_035466375.1 of Chondromyces sp. Taxonomy (GTDB): domain Bacteria; phylum Acidobacteriota; class Thermoanaerobaculia; order Thermoanaerobaculales; family Sulfomarinibacteraceae; genus Sulfomarinibacter. The sequence goes on along the minus strand of DATIVB010000213.1, from coordinate 654 downwards.
GGCACGCCGGCCGCGCCCAGTCTCTCGACGACCGCCTCGGTCTCGGCCTCGTCGACCTCGAGCGCCAACCCGAGCTCCTCGGCAAAGAGGACCGCCATCGGGTCGTCGCCCTCGAGCTCGACCTCGAGGCCACAGTTGCCGGCGAAGGCCATCTCCAGAAGGGTCGTCACCAGGCCGCCGTCGGAGCGGTCGTGGCCCGCGCGCACCAGACCATCGGCGATCAGCTCCTGGATCGCGGCGAAGGCTCGCGCCAGCAGGGCGGGGTCGTCGACGTCCGGGCTCTCGTCGCCCACCTGCCGGTAGACCTGCGCCAGGGCCGAGCCGCCGAGACGGTGCCTGCCTCCCGAAAGATCGACGAACAGCAGCCGCCCGCGCCCCGGCAGCTCGAGGTCCGGGGTCACGGTCTGTCGGATGTCGGGGCAGGTCACGTAGGCGGAGATCACGAGCTCCCCGGGCGCCTTCACCAGCTCCTCGCCGCCCGCGGGCAGTGGCGCCCGCGCGGCCATCGACAGACTGTCCTTGCCGCCGTCGACGGCGATGCCGAGCTCGATCATGAGCTCGCTCATGGCCACCGCCGCGTCGTACAGGCCGGCGCCCTCGCCGGGGAGCTTGGCCGCCCACATCCAGTTGGCCGAGCAGCGCACGTCCGCCAGC
>DATIVB010000212.1:0-2105 GCA_035466375.1 Chondromyces sp. | reverse complement strand
CCGAGGTACGCGGGCACCCCCGAGGCCGCCGACAGGCGGGCGTACTCGGTGTAGGCGCCGCCGACCGCCTCGATCAGGACCGCCCCCACCGGCTCCCTGCGCAGCGCCTCGACGATCGCCCGGTCGCCCGGATCCAGCCAGCGCATGCCGTCGAGGCCGAGGTCTCCGGCCTGCAGCTGGCGCAGGCCGAGGCTCACCGGGTGAACCGCCGCCACCGCCACCATCGCCGCCAGGACCACGGCTCTCCGTCCGCGGCTCGGCACGCCCCAGCGCAGCATCGCCGGCAGGGCGAGGGCGAGGAAGACCCAGCCCTGGATGTATGACTTGAAGACCGTGTTCATGCGGTGCAGCGCGTCGCCGTAGCCATCGGCAACGTAGACGATTTCCGGCACCAGGAGCAGGAAGACGCCGAGGGCGCCGAGCGCCATGGCCGGGCGGCCGCGACCCTCCGGGACCCTGAAGACGCCGACCACCAGGACCGCCAGGATCGCGGCCAGCAGCACCAGCGTCGGGCGCGCCGCGACCGCGGCCAGGATCGCGACCGCCGCTCCGGCGAGCAGCATCGCGGCGCGGCCGCGCTCGTCAGCGCTCGAGACCAGGGTGCCGAGCAGCCCGATCGCCGCCAGCAGCGCGGGCACCACGAGACAGCCGGCATAGAGCAGCAGGTCGACCGGGCTCGTCCACGCCGTCACCATCCCGATGCCGTCGAAAAACGGCTGGAACCCGAGGTGGAACGGTGCGGTGACAAGCCAGCCGCCGACCGCCACCACCGCCACGGCCACCCAGCGGCGGCGGCCCGCGCCCACAGGCCAGTGCCACTGCCGGTCGGCCGCCACCAGCAGCAGCGCGATCGCGGCCAGGGTCGGCGGCATCGACCACGGGTTGGCGGCCCACCCGACGCCGAAGAGCACCGCGAGACCGGCCACCTGGAGCGCGTCCGGGCTGCGGGACCCGGCCTCGAGCGCCACCAGCACCGCGAGAACCGCGATCGGCATCGCCAGCAGGTGCGGGTGGAGGTCGCCGAGCCAGAAGGTGAAGAGGGGGAACTCGGTGATCGTGTCCGCGACCTGGCGCGACGAGTGCCAGACGTCCACTGCTGTGAGGGGCACGCCGCCGAGCAGCTGCCGCACGCCGTCCGGCGTCCCTGCGAGCAGTCCGAAAAAAGCGACCGTCAGACCCCAGCGGTGGCTACCGCCGAGCCGCCGCCCCACCGTCCACAACAGCGCTGCCGTGATCCCGCCGGCCAGCGCGACGACCAGGTTGTAGGCGAACTCGAGCGGCAGCCGGCTGAGGGCAATCGGCACCGTCCACAGCAGCGCGCCCCAGTAGTAGTACGGCAGCGTCTCGCCGGCGAGCCACATGTCCGGGGGTGGAAAGCCCTCGGCCCGCAGCAGCGATGCGAAGATCCCGAGGTCCATGGATTTTTCCTGCTGGATGATCTCCGGGTGGTCGAGGCGCAGGAAGAGCACCGCCGCGGCGAAGGCCGTGAAGACCGCCTCCGCCGCCAGCAGCTGCCGCCACGGCCGGCGGTGCCGCAGTGAGAAGAGCCCGGCCGCCGCCAGCACCACCAACACGACCGCGCCGACCGTCCGCCAGTGCCGCACCCCGGCGACCCCGGCCCACCAGGCCGGCATCGCGACCAGGACCAGCCCCGCCAGACGACCGCCGCACCAGGCCTCGAAATCGTCGAGCCCGAGCCGCACCAGCACCGCGTAGCCGCCCAACCCGGCCGCGGTGACGGCGAGCAGCAGGAGGATGAACGCCATGCGCCCTGATTGTATCGGAATGACGCCGGCGACCGGCCGCCGACGGCGCGGTCAGCCGAGCACGAGCTCGGCGACCAGCAGCTGCGCGAGCTCGTCGCCGAGCCGCAGGTAACAGGCGACACCCTCCGCGTCGAGGTTGTCGTCGTGGACCCCGGCGGTGACAACCGTGACCCGGTTGAGCGCCCCGGCGAGCTGGCTGGCGATGGTACGGGCGATCGGCTCCTCCTTGTGCGGCGGGATGGTGAGGACCGAGCATGACGCCGACACCTCGCCCGGCCTGCTGCGGGAGCGGCAGGGCTGGGCGAGCACCACGCAGCCGACGTGCGGGGCCTCGCCGCC
>DATIVB010000211.1:0-1993 GCA_035466375.1 Chondromyces sp. | reverse complement strand
CCGATGAGCTGCTGAAGGCGATCCGCGCGCGCGGCAGCAAGGGCCTCACCGTGGTCCAGATGGTCAACCAGGTGGCCGACGAGCGGAAGCTGGAGCGCTCGGAGGCGCGCCGGCTGCTGCGGCCGGTCCTCAAGGAGATGCAGCGGCAGGGCCGGGTGGTGCTCGGCCGCGGCAAGCGCTACTTCTTGCCCGAGGCCTCCGACCTGCGCACCGGCCGGCTGCGGCGGGTCCCGGGTGGCCACATGGAGCTGGTGGTGGAGGGGGCGAAGGGCCCCCCGGTGCGCATTCCGCCGAGCGGCCGACACGGCGCACTGGCGGACGACACGGTGCAGGTCCGGCTCGAGACGCCGCGCCGGGAGGCGCGCGCCGCCGGCGTCCGCGAGGGCGTGGTGGTGAAGGTGATCGAGCGCGGCCGGCGCGAGGTGGTGGGGCGGTGGCTCGAGGGCGGCGGCCGGCCGCGCGTGCGGCCCCTCGACCGGCGGCTGCGGCTCGAGGTCACGCCCACGGGCTCGAAGGTGGAGGGCGAGCCGGCCGACGGCGAGCTGGTGGCCATCTCCATCGACTCGGTGGACTCGCGCGGCGAGAAGGCCCGGGGAGTGCTGCTGGAGCGGCTGGGCGAGGTCGCCGACCCCGGGGTCGTGGAGCGGGTGGTGCTGCGGGTGTACGGCATCGAGGAGTCCTTTTCGGACGCCGCCCTGCAGGAGGCCGAGCAGCTCCCGGGCACGGTGTCCGCGGCGCAGCTGAAGAGCCGCCAGGACCTCCGCGAGCGGCCGGTGATCACGATCGACGGCGCCACCGCCCGTGACTTCGATGACGCGGTGAGCGCGCGCCCGGGCAGGCGCGGCGAGATCGAGGTCGAGGTCCACATCGCCGATGTCAGCCACTTCGTGCGGCCGGGGAACGCCCTCGACGACGCGGCGAGGGCGCGCGGCACCAGCGTGTACCTGCCGGGGATGTGCGTACCGATGCTGCCGGAGCGGCTCTCCAACGACCTCTGCTCGCTTCGCGAGGCCGAGGACCGGCTGAGCTTCACGGTGCGGTTCGTGGTCGACGGTCAGGGACGGATCCGCTCGCGGGAGGCCTTCGACTCGGTGATCCGGTCGCGCCGGCGTTGCACCTACGACGAGGTGGCTGAGTGGCTCGATCTGCCGCGCGCGAGGTGGCCCGAGGACACGGCGCCGTTCGCGGACTCGCTGGAGTTGCTGGCGGAGGCGGCGGCGCGGCTCGGTCGGGAGCGCCGCGAGCGCGGCAGCCTCGACTTCGACCTCGCCGAGCCCGAGCTGATCCTCGATCCGGAGGGTCGGGTGGTGTCGATCCAGCCCGCCGCCCGCAACCGCGCCCACCGCTTGATCGAGGAGCTGATGGTGGCCGCCAACCGCTGCGTCGCTGAGATCATGATGAAGGCGGATCAGCCGGCCCTGTACCGGGTGCACGACGAGCCCGAGGCGTCCCGCGTAGAGACGCTGAAACAGGTGGTGAACGACCTCGGGATGCACCTGAAGGGCGACTCGCGCGACCTGAAACCGTCGGCCCTGCAGGCCCTGCTGGAGGAGGCCGACGGAAGGCCGGAGGAGCGCCTGGTGGACATGCTGGTGCTGCGGACCCTGGCGCGGGCGATCTACAGCCCGGAGCCGCGCGGCCACTACGCCCTCACCACCGAAGAGTACCTGCACTTCACCTCGCCGATCCGGCGCTACCCGGACCTCGTGGTGCACCGGATGCTGCGGCGCCTCAACCGCGAAGGGGCGATGCCGGCCGGCGGCAAGCGCGAGGCGCTGGAGACGGATCTCAAGTCCCTCGGCGAGTCCTGCTCGGCGGCCGAGCGCCGGGCCGAGGCGGCCGAGCGGGCAGCGGTGGAGTGGAAGACGGTGCTCTTTCTGCGCGAGCGCGAGGGCGAGGTCTTCGCGGGCCACATCTCGGGGGTCACCGACTTCGGGATCTTCGTCCGCCTCGACGAGATCGCGGCCGACGGCATGATCCACCTCTCCGACCT
>DATIVB010000210.1:0-3935 GCA_035466375.1 Chondromyces sp. | reverse complement strand
CGACGACGAACGCTCGCGTTCGGAGATCGCCGCGCTTCTCACCGGCGGCAGGCGATCCGATCGCCTGCCGTTCTGCCGCCACGAAGCGGGAGCGCGCCCACTCCCGGCACTCGCCCCTTTGCGTCTTTGCGTTTTCGGGTGGGTGGACGGTCTTCGTGAATTCTTGGTGTCTTCATGCCTTCGTGGTTGCAACGTGGGCGGGCGGGCTCTGTGCCCCCTCTGTGTTCTCTGTGCCTCTGTGGTTCAGCTGGGCGGGTGGGCGCGGAAGTCCGAAATCCCGAATCCGAAATCGACAAGCACCCATCTCATGCGATTCCGAATGCGCTGAACGTCCGGACGCCGGCCCGCGTCAGCCGTTGCGCCGGGCGAACTCCTCCATGAATGCAGCGAGCGCGTCGACGCCTTCCTGCGGCATGGCGTTGTAGATCGAGGCCCGGCAGCCTCCCACCGAGCGGTGACCCTTGAGGCCGACCATGTCGGCGGCCTTCGCTTCGGCCACGAACTTGGCCTCCAGCTCCTCGTTGGGGAGGCGGAAGACGACGTTCATGTACGAGCGGCTGCTCTTCTCGACCGGGCAGCTGTAGAAGGTCGGGTGGGCCTCGATCACCCCGTACAGGCGATCGCCCTTGGCGCGGTTGCGCCGCTCCATGGCCTCGAGTCCGCCCTCGTCGCGCACCCACTCGAGCACGTTGCGAACCATGTAGATGGCGAAGGTCGGCGGCGTGTTGTAGAGCGATTCCTTCTCCACGAAGGTCGCGTAGCGCAGCATGGTGGGCAGATCGGAGTTGGCCTTTTCGAGCCACGACTTCCGGATGATCACGATCGTGACCCCGGAGGGGCCGATGTTTTTCTGCGCGCCGGCGTAGATGAGATGGAAGCGATTGGCATCGAAGGGGCGCCACAGGATGTCGGATGACATGTCCGCCACCAGTGGCACTTCGCCGGTGTCCGGGAACGAGTGGAACTGAGTGCCCTTGATGGTGTTGTTCGAGGTCAGGTGCACGTAGGCGGCCTGCGGGTCGAGGTCGTAGGCGGACGGCTCCGGAATGCGGGTGAAGCCGTTGTCCTCGCCGGACGCCGCGGCCCGGGCCGAGGCGACGATCTTCGCCTCTTTGAGGGCCTTCTGCGACCACGAACCCGTGATCACGTAGTCCGCCGAGCCGCCATGAGGGATGAAGTTCATCGGCAGCATGGCGAACTGCAGCGATGCGCCGCCCTGGATGAAGAGCACCTCGTGGTCGTCGTCGAGCCCGAGGAGGCTCTTCATCAGGCTGATGGCTTCCTGGTGGACGGCGTCGTACTCGGCGGAGCGGTGCGACGTCTCCATCACCGACATGCCGGTGCCGGCCCAGTTCGGGATGTCCGCCTTGGCGCGCTCCAGCGCTGCCTGCGGCAGCACGGCGGGTCCGGCGTAGAAGTTCCAGGTGCGGTTCATGGCCTCTCCTATGCTGTGTGCTGTTGGAAGTCCTCGAGAATTCTCACCACAACGTCGCCGATGCGCAACATGTTCTCACGGCTCGAGGCGCCGAGGTGCGGGGTCATGATCGCGTTCGGTGCTTCGTACAGCGGGCAAAGGTCCTCGGGCGGGTCCGAGTACCAAACGTCGGTCGCGTAGGCCCGCACCTTGCCCGACTTCATGGCCTCCACCAGGTCGGCTTCGACCACACAGCCGCCGCGCGCCGTGTTGATGATGGTGACGCCGTCCTTCATGGTGGCGATGGTGTCGGAGTTGATCATGCCGCGGGTGGTGTCCGTGAGCGGCACGTGCAGCGAGATGTAGTCGGACTGCCCGAACAGCTCTTCCAGGCTGACCAGATCGACGCACTCGTGACTCTTGAGCAGAGGGTCGTAGGCGATCACCCGCATCCCGAAAGCGATGGCGCGGCGCGCGAGCTCCGTACCGATGTTGCCGGCGCCGACGAGACCCAGGGTCTTGCCCATGAGTTCGGTGCGCTTGAGCTCCTTCTTGAGCCACTGGCGGTTCCGCATCCCGATGTGGCCCTCCACCATCCGCGTAGGCACCGCGATCATGAGGGCGAAGGCGAGCTCGGCAACCGCGACCGCCGAGGCCTCGGCGGTGTTGAACACCTGGATGCCCTTGGATCGTGCGTACTCGACGTCGATGTTGTCCAGCCCGACCCCGCCACGGATGATCAGGCGCAGGTTCTTCGCCTGGTCGATGTACTCGCGGGTGCACTTGGTCTTCGATCGCACCAGCACCACGTCCACTTCGGCCAGGCGCTCCTTGTCGTCCGTCACTTCGCCGAACACCTCGAGCTTGGCCGGGAGCGAAGGATCGAAGGCGTCTGAAATGAGAATCTTCATATGTCCCCCTCGGAGTCGTCAGTCGTCAAGCGGCCTCACGATGAGGCCCGAGCGCAGCTTGGGTTCGAACCAGGTGGACTTGGGCGGCATGACGAGCCCCGCGTCAGCGACCGCGAACAGTTGGTCGATCGAGGTCGGGTGGAGCGCGAAGGCCACCTGCCAGTCGCCGGAGGCCACCCGTCGCTCGAGCTCGCCGAGTCCCCGGATGCCGCCCACGAAATCGATCCGCTCGTCCGACCGCGGATCGCCGATCCCGAGCACCGGCGCCAGGAGATTGTCCTGAAGGATCGAGACGTCCAGGCTTCTCACCGGGTCCCCGGCCGGGAACGTTCCGGGCCTCGCGCGCAGCCGGTACCAGCTCCCCTCCAGGTACATGCCGAAGTCGGCCGGCTGCCGCGGTTTGGCGTCGTTCGTGGGCTCGACCTCGAAGCGGGCACCGACCGCCTCGATGAAGGCGCCGCTCTCGAGACCGTTGAGGTCGCGCACCACCCGGTTGTAGTCGAGGATCTTCATCTGGTTGTCGGGGAAGATGACGGCCAGGAAGAAGTTGTACGGTTCCTCCCCGGTGTGCGACGGGTTGGACTCGCGCCGCATGGCGCGGATCCTGGTCGCGGCCGCCGAGCGGTGGTGGCCATCGGCGACGTACAGCTCGGGCACGCGGCGAAAGGCGTCCATCAGCGCCTCCCGATCGGATGCATCAGCGACCACCCACAGCACGTGCTGGATGCCGTCGGGAGCGACGAAGTCGTACGTCGGCGGCACCGCGGTCAGACGCTCCGCGAGGGCGTCGATCTCGGGCCTCGCCCTGTAGGTCAGAAACACCGGCCCCGTGTTGGCATCGAGCGCATCCACGTGCCGGGTCCGGTCGTCCTCTTTGACGCGTCGGGTGTGCTCGTGCTTCTTGATCAGGTCCGCCTCGTACTCGTCGACGCTGGCGCCGGCGACGAGCCCGGTCTGCACGTGGTCGCCCATGCGCTGGCGGTACAGGTAGAGGGCGGGCGACGCCTCGCGCAGATAGGTCCCGTCGCTCTGCAGCCGCCGCAGGTTCTCGGCGCCCTTGGCGTAGACCGCGTCCGAGTACACGTCGGTGCCGGGCGGAAGGTCGATCTCGGGTTTGTTGACGTGAAGGAAGGACAGCGGGTTGCCGGCGGCCATCTCCCGCGCTTCGTCGCTCGACAGCACGTCGTAGGGTGGGCTCGCCACCTGAGCGGCGAGATGCGGTTGCGGACGCCACGCGCGGAAAGGTTCGATTCGCGCCATGCTTCTCTCCCGATCGGAAGCCCGGCAGGGCCCGCCGAGCACGTGAAATCTATCACATGCTCTCAGGCCACGCTACTGCGGGGGTGCTCTCGAACCACCGCGGCCACGCGGGAGCGACTCAGGAGATGTAGAGCCGCAGCCGGATCGGCTCTTCCCAGCCCTCACCCTGCACGGCGAGAAAGAAGGGCTTGCCGGGCGCCAGCGTCCGCGGCCGCTCGAAGTACAGGAGGTCGGCCATACCGAAACCGCGGCGCAGGGTGACGACGTCGCGGGTCGTCGCGCCGCGAGAAGCCCTCAGGTCGGGGAAGAAGTTGGTCGAGCCGAACCGGCCGCTCCTCGCCCAGACCTCC
>DATIVB010000209.1:0-5709 GCA_035466375.1 Chondromyces sp. | reverse complement strand
AGCGCGGCCACCGCCTCGGCCGCGGCGTAGGCGCCGGGGATGGTGGTGAAGTAGAGCACCTCGGCGTCGAGGGCGGCCCGCCGGATAGAGAAAGCGTCCTGGGCGGCGCGGCGTCCGGCGGCGGTGTTGACGACCAGTTGGACCGCGCCGCCGGCCAGCAGCTCCGGGATGTCGGGCTGGCCGAGGCCGACCTTGTAGGTCCGCTGCACGCCGCTGAACCCGGCCCCGGCGAGGACGTCGGCGGTGCCCTCGGTGGCCGCGAGCTCGAAGCCGAGCTCGAGGAAGCGGGCCGCCAGGGCCGGCAGCCTCGGCTTGTCGCGGTCGGCCAGCGACAGCAGGACCCGCCCGCCCTCCGGGAGCCGCCACCCGGCCGCCAGGGCGGCCTTGGCGAAGGCCTCGCCAAAGCTGCGGCCGCGTCCCATGACCTCGCCGGTGGAGCGCATCTCGGGGCCCGGCAGCGGGTCGACCCCCGGGAAGCGCTCGAAGGGGAAGACCGGCAGCTTGACCGCCACCTCGGTCGGCACGCCGTCGTGGACGCCGAGGTCGCCGAGGTTGGCGCCGGCGCAGATCCGGGCCGCGAGCTCGGCCCACGGGGTGCCGGTGGCGCGGGCCAGGAAGGGCACCGTGCGCGAGGCGCGGGGGTTGACCTCGATGACGTAGACGGTGTTCTCCTGGATCGCGAACTGCACGTTGATGAGGCCGCGCACGCCGAGCGCGAGCGCGAGCAGCCGCACCTGCCGCCGCAGCTCGGCCTGCAGCTCGAGCGGCAGGCTGACCGGCGGCGTCACCGCCCCCGAGTCCCCGGAGTGGACCCCGGCCTCCTCGATGTGCTCGAGGACGCCGCAGATCACCACCCGCTCGCCGTCGGCCACCGCGTCGACGTCGACCTCGACCGCGCGCTCGAGAAAGTGGTCGAGCAGCACCGGCCGCTCGGGGTCGACGGCGGCGGCGCGCTGCAGGTAGCCCTCGAGCTGGTCGTGGCCGTAGACGATCTCCATCGCCCGCCCGCCGAGCACGTACGACGGCCGCACCAGGACCGGGAAGCCGAGCTCGTCGGCGGCGGCCGCGGCCTCGACGGCCGAGGTCACCATGCGCCCCGGCGGTTGGCGCAGGCCGAGCTCCTCGAGGAGCTGGGCGAAGCGTCCGCGGTCCTCGGCGCGGTCGATGGCGTCGCGCGGCGTGCCGCGGATGGGAACGCCGTGACGCTCGAGGTCGGCGGCCAGCTTGAGCGGCGTCTGGCCGCCGAGCTGCACCAGCACGCCGAGCGGCCGCTCGACGTCGCAGATCTCGAGCACGTCCTCGGCGTGGAGGGGGTCGAAGTGGAGGCGGTCGACCGCGTCGTAGTCGGTGGACACGGTCTCCGGGTTGCAGTTGACCATCACCGCCTCGTAGCCCTCGGCGCGCAGCCCGGCCACCGCCTCGACGCAGCAGGCGTCGAACTCGATCCCCTGCCCGATCCGCACCGGCCCCCCGCCGAGGATGATGATCGGCCGCCGCGGCGTCGGCTGCTCGTCGCTCGAGCCGAAGCTGCCGTAGAGGTACGGGGTGCGCGCCTCGAACTCGGCGGCGCAGGTGTCGACCCGGCGGCGCACCCGCCGCACCCCGGCGGCGGCGCGACGCTCGCGGATCATCTCCTCCGGGAAGCCGGAGAGGCTCGAGATCCGGCGGTCCGTGAAGCCGAGCTGCTTGGCGGCGGCGAGCACCCCCGGCTCGTCGATCCGGGCCGCGATCTCGCGCTCGGCCGCCACCAGGCCCGCGATGCGGCGCAGGAACCAGGGGTCGACCGCGGCCTGAGCCTGCACCCGCTCGATCGGCCAACCACGCCGCAGGGCTTCCGCGAGCTCCCACAGACGCTCCGGCGTCGGCTCGGCGAGCCGCCGCCCGAGCTCGTCATCGCCTACCGTTCCGAGCTCGGCCGGCGCCTCGAGCGAGTCGCGGTCGACCTCCAGCGAGCGCACCGCCTTCATCAACGCCTCGTCGAAGGAGCGCCCCATGGCCGCCACCTCGCCGACCGCCTTCATCGAGGTGCCGAGGCGGGGGTCGGCGCCCGCGAACTTCTCGAAGGCGAAGCGCGGGATCTTGACCACCACGTAGTCGAGCGCCGGCTCGAAGGACGCCGGCGTCGAGCCCGTGATGTCGTTGACGATCTCGTCGAGGCGCAGCCCGAGCGCGACCTTGGCGGCGATGCGGGCGATCGGGAAGCCGGTGGCCTTGGAGGCCAGGGCCGAGGACCGCGACACCCGCGGGTTCATCTCGATCACCGCGTAGCGGCCGTCCGCCGGGTTGACCGCGAACTGGACGTTGGCGCCGCCGGTCGCGACCCCGACCGCGTCGAGCACGGTCCGCGCGGCGTCGCGCAGCACCTGGTACTCGCGGTCGGTGAGGGTCTGCGCCGGCGCGACGGTGATCGAGTCGCCGGTGTGGACGCCCATCGGGTCGAGGTTCTCGATCGAGCACACGACCACGAAGGCGCCGGCGGCGTCGCGCATCACCTCGAGCTCGAACTCCTTCCACCCCAGCACCGAGGCCTCGACCAGGACCTGGTGCGCCGGCGAGGCGTCGAGGGCCTTCTTGAGGAGCTTCTCGAAGGACGAGCGGTCGCGGGCGGTGCCGCCGCCCCAGCCGCCGAGGGTGAAGGACGGGCGCAGGATCGCCGGCAGGCCGATCCGCTCGACCGCCTCGAGGCCCTCCGCCACCGAGCCGACGGTGACCGCGTCCAGCACCGGCAGGCCGGCCGCCTGCATGGCGAGCCGGAAGGCCTCGCGGTCCTCGGCGAGCCGGATCGAGCGCACCGAGGCGCCGAGCAGCTTGACGCCGAGGCGGTCCAGGACCCCGGTCTCCTCGAGCTCGACCGCCAGATTGAGGGCGGTCTGCCCGCCCAGGGTCGGGATGAGCGCTTCCGGCCGCTCCTTCTCGAGCACCGCGGTGACGGTCGCGGCGGTCAGGGGCTCCACGTAGCTGCGGTGGGCGAGCCGGGCGTCGGTCATCACCGTGGCCGGGTTCGAGTTGACGAGGATGACCCGGCAGCCCTCCTCACGCAGCGCCCGCACCCCCTGCACGCCGGAGTAGTCGAACTCGCACGCCTGGCCAATTCTGATTGGGCCGGCTCCCAAGATGCAGACGGATGACGGTTTCGTGGTCACCGCGCCATTCCTCGTCCAAAATTAGGAATTAGGAATGAGGAATTAGGAATGCCATCCACCCAGCCGCAGCGACCACGGGGGGGTGGAGGGGAATTCCTAATTCCTAATTCCTCATTCCTCATTCTGCTCCCCGATCCCGACACCGCTCGGCGAATCGCTGAAAGACCGCGAGTGAGTCGTTGGGTCCCGGGCTCGCCTCGGGGTGGTACTGCACCGCCTCGACGCCGGCCCGCGGCAGGGCCAGTCCCTCGAGGGTGCCGTCGGTGAGGTTGATGTGGGTGACCTCGACCTCGCGCGGCAGCGACGCCTCCTGCACCACGTAGTTGTGGTTCTGGGAGGTGATCAGCACGCGGCCGCTGCCGAGCTCCCGCACCGGGTGGTTGCCGCCGTGGTGGCCGAAGGGCAGCTTGACCGTGCGGCCACCGAGCGCGAGGCCGAGCAGCTGGCAGCCCATGCAGATGCCGAGCACGGGCAGCCGGCCGACGAGCTCGGCGATCACCTCCGCAGCCCCCGCCACCGCCGCGGGGTCGCCGGGGCCGTTGGAGAGCAGCACCCCGGCGTAGCCGCCCTCGAGCAGCTGTCGGGCGGTGGTGTCGGGCGGCACGACCCGGACCGCCAGGCCCTCCGCCACCAGCCGGCGCAGGACCGAGCGCTTGACGCCGTAGTCCACCACCGCGACCGTCGGCCGTTCGCCGGTTGGCGCCTCGACGGGGTGTGAGGGGGAGTGCCAGGGCGCTTCGTCGAAGTCGTAGGGCGCGGCGCACGCCACCTCGCGGGCGAGATCGCAGCCGTCGGTGCCGAGCGCCGCCGCCGCCCGTGCCATGAGCTCCTGCGGCGGGGTGCCGTCGGTCGCCAGCACCCCCGGCACCGCGCCCGCGCTGCGGACGTGGCGGACGACGGCGCGGGTGTCGAAGCCCCACCCGACCGCGACGCCGCGGGCCTCCAGCCAGGCCTCGGCCCCGTCGGCGGCGCGCCACGACGAGGGCAGGAAATCGAGGTCCTGGACCACCAGGGCGCGGGCCCACACCCGGTCGGACTCGGCGTCGGCGGCGTTGATCCCCACCTGGCCGACGTGGGAGGTGGTCAGGGTCAGGATCTGGCCGTGGTAGGAGGGGTCGGTCAGCATCTCCTGGTAGCCGGTCATTGCGGTGTTGAACACCACCTCGCCCTCGACCACGGCCGCCGCCCCGGCGGCCCAGCCCGCGAAGACGGTGCCGTCCCTGAGAATCAGGTGAGCAGGCCGGGGGCTGCCGAGCAGTCGCGGGAGTGCTGAGGTGCCGGTCATGCGTCGGCAGAATGTAGCACAGCGCCCGCGGCGAAGTAGGAATTAGGAATGAGGAATTAGGAATTTTCGCACAGCGCCTGCGATCCGCATTCGGTTCAGATCGAAATGCGACGTGACTCCTGACCTCGGCACAACTCCTTCCGCCAGCACAGCTCTTGAGGAGTTCGCTATTCTGCAGGTCTTCGTCTGCTGAACACGGGCGGGGGCGGCATTCCTAATTCCTAATTCCTCATTCCGAATTCAATAGATCGTCTATCGTGGAAGGGATGGCCGAGGTTTCGAAGTGGGACGCGATCGGGCTCCTGGCGCGGCGGGCGCGCGCGGGCGACGAGGCCGCCTTCCGCGAGCTGCTCGACGCGCATCGCGGCGCGGTGGTCTCGACCCTCTTCGCCTGCGGGGTGCGCAGCGCCGAGACCGCGCGCGACCTCGCCCAGGACGTGGCGTTCCGCGCCTGGCAGCGGCTCGACTCGCTCAGGGACCCCCGGACCTTTCCGGCGTGGCTGCGGAGGATCGCCGCCAACGCCGCCCGCGATCACCTGCGCCGGCTCGCGGTGCGCCGCGAGGATGACCTCGAGCATGCGCTGTCGCTGGCGAGCGACGACGACCCCTACGACCGCGCCGAACGCACCGCCGAGGTGCGCCTGATGCTGGCGGCGCTCGCCGGCGAGGACGCCGAGGTCGTGCACCTGCTGGTGGCGCGTGCGGAGGGGGTGACGGTGGAGGCGCTCGCCGCCGAGCTCGAGATCAGCGCCGACGCGCTGAAGATGCGGGTCATGCGGGCGCGCAAGCGGCTGCGGACCCGGCTCGAGGCGCTGCGCCTGCGGGGGGCGTGACGAACCCCGGGCCACGTTACCAACGGGCCGCGGCCGCGTCCTTGAAAGTGGAGGTTCGATGACTGCGAGCTGCTGCCCCGACCACGGCGACCTGATGCTCGAGCTGGCCCTCGGCCGTCTCGACGACGGGGAGGCCGAGCGCGCGGAGGGGCTCCGCACGAGCTGTGCGGGCTGCCGGCAGCTCTGGTCCTCGAGCTTCGACGAGTCGGCGCTGGCCGTCGTCGACGCGGCGGTGGCCGGGGCCTTCGCCGGCTTCCGCGCGCCGCGGTACCGCCGGCGCGGGTGGTGGGCGGCCGCCGCTGCCGCGGTGCTGGCGCTCGGGATCGGCGCCACCTCGCTGCTGTGGCGCGGCGGCGAGGACCCCGCAGCCGCCTCCGGGCACTCCGCCAATTCCGGCGCCGTGCTGTCGGTGTGGGACTTCGAGGACGGCACCCTCGCCGCCGAGGTT
>DATIVB010000208.1:0-6956 GCA_035466375.1 Chondromyces sp. | reverse complement strand
CGCATCCGCAGACCGCAACAACGATGAAGAGTGCCAGGGCGTACCGGGCTCGTCTCATGCTTCTCATGCTTCCTCCAGGTGCCGGATCATCGCCGCACCGCACGGTGCGACCTTCGCTTCGGCAGCCGATGATACCCCGGCCGCCCACCGGCGACGCACCGCACTCAACGCAGGGATTTCGGCCGCCGTCCTGGAGCTGCCCCTCGTCAAACCTCTGATGCGAGGTTTGGACACCCAAGGTCACCTATGACGGCCCGGAGGAGCTCATGACGCGCGATCTGAAGACGGAGGCCGAGCTGCAGCGATTCCGGCCGCGGCGATCCCCGACTTCAGGGGACGCTCGCCGACCACCGCCAGGCGCTGCCCCATTCGAAGTCGTCGCAGAAGAGACAGTGTTCGATGTCGCGGCCGAGGATGAAGCCGGCGTTGGACGGGTCGTCCCATGTCGGGCTGTCCCAGCTCGTGGCGAGCCTCCCGTACCAGCCGTGTGTCGCGGGATACTGCTGGGCCCCGTCGTCGTCCCAGAGGTTGTATTGCACCTGGGGACCCGCGAACTCGTCGACATCCGTGACGAGGCGGGCCTCGATGCTGTCGCCGAGATCGTCTCCGCTCGCCACCTCGCTCTCCCAGACCACCAGGAAGCCCTCGGGACCGTAGTCGGCGACCCGGGGTTCGCTTTGAATGTCGTCGGTCAGCGTGTTGACCCGGAAGTCTGCTCCCAGGGAAACCAGGTCGCCGTCATAGAGGCGCATGCGGATCTCGCGGCCGTCGACGCCCTCCGCGCCCGACCAGACGACCGCGACCCGGCCGCCCCATCCGATCGCGGCGTCTTTCTGCACCACCTGCGTGAGGGCCGTGGTGCTGATCAGAAAGTCGTTGCCGATCGGTCCGCCGGCGCCGTTGAACCGGCGTCCCCACACCTGGTTGGCCGTCGTCCAGATGGCGAGAAATCCTCCGTCCGCCAGCTCGGTCACCGAAGACCAGTCCTGATTGGGAGGATCGTCGGAATTGACTTGGAACTCGGCCCCGGGCACGCCGTTCGAACCGACCACGCATCCCTGAACGGACCGGTTCAGGTCGGAGCCAACGGAGTCGTGGGTGATCCACACGACGACGTATCCGTCGGGACTGCCGTCGGAGGCGCGCAAGGAGGCCACGTCCACGTACGAGGGGTTGACGGTTCCCGTCTGTTGGAGACTCACCAACTGCTCGGGACCGAGAGGGTCGCCGTCCGCGCCGTAGGCCCGGCTTCGCACCACGGTTCGTTGCACCAGCGCGTCGTTGACCGAGAACTGTTCGCGGCTGTCGAACACGACGAGGAAGCTTCCATCAGATGACACGGCAACCCGGGGACGCGCCTGGAGATCGGCGGTCGTGGTGTTGACCTGCACCGGGTCTCCCGCGGGACTCGCGGTGTTTCCCAGAGGGGCACCGTCGGCGTCGAACCGGCGAAGGAAGACCTCCCGTCCGTTCGCTCCTCCGACATTGGCATCCCAGGCGTGGATCCGTCTGCCCTGATCGTCCACGGCGACCGCCGAGAAGTCCGGCGTACTCCCCGGTTGGACCGCAGTCGGCCCATCGACCCACCTCTCGGGGCCGGAAATGCCGGGGAAGGGGAGCTGCCCTTCGGCCGCTCCGGCGAGGAGAACCGCCGCGAGGATCGAAACGAATGTGTTCGTTCGCGTGGTATGTATGCTCATTGTGGGTCCTTTCTGGTTCGGGCGCGCCCCTATCCCCCGGTTCGGGGAGAAGAAAATAGAGGCTGCAATCCTCATTGTGGTGATAATGAGTCTCTTCGAGATCTTCATAAAATGCAAATTTGCTCAAACATAAGAATGAGGAATCGATGCCGGGACCGACACCTTTCGCGCTCGAGAGGCGCCGAATCTCATGGGTGGACACACTTCCCATGAGCGCTTTGTTGCCAAGGACCAATCGCCGCTGACCCGCTGGCTCAATCTGAGACTCGATCGTGAAACCCGAGGATCAGTAGCTCTGCGATGGGATCAACCGACGCGACGCAGCGATCTCGGCCGCCGCCCTGGAGTTGCTCTGATCAAAGCGTTCATGCGAGGTGAGTCACCTATGAGGAGAGGAGGGTCCGCACCAGACCATCGATGTGGCCGAAGCGGCGGTCGAACGAGAGCAGCTCGGCCCCGGTCTCGAAGGTGTGGGCCCGCAATTCAAATGTTGTTGGTCGGGATCGGTGCGCCGTTGCGGCGCAAGAGTACTGCGGGATGACCGCAACGGTCGGTTTTGCCTCGCCGTCTTCAGTGTCGAAAGGCGCCGCACCTGCGCGCGGTCCCCGCACCTCTCACCTCGGGCCGCTAGCGCTGCCCGGCCGCTTCCATCGCCGCCAGCGCCCGCGCCGCCATCCGGGTCTGGAACTCGCGGTACTCGTCGGCGCTGTGCGGCTGCGAAAGGAAGGCGTCGGTTTCGGCGATGATCGCGCGCTCGGCCTCGAGCAGGGCGGGGAGGAAGCCGGTGCCGGCGGCGTTGTCGAGGGCCGTCAGGTTGAGGTAGTCGTCCTTGTTGCCCTCGTCGAACGGCCGCGCCAGCTTTTTCAGGCGCGCGGACTCCACCCACAGCGGCGCCTTCTCGCCCCGCCACAGGAGCTCCGGGCTCGCCCCCGCCTCGACCCACAGCGGCACCGCGACGGCGGTCACCGGCTCGCCGGGAATCACCCACATGGTGGCCACCGAGCCGGCGGCACCCGGCGTGCGCCCGACCAGCACCACCGCGGCCGAGGTGTAGGCCTTGTTGATGGTGTCGCGGGTGCTGATCCACAGCTCGCGGTCGCCGGGGACCCCGCCGAGCTCGAAGGGCGTCGGCTGCTCGACGAGGACGTGGCCGGTGTCGCGGCTGAAGGTGGTGAGGATGGTGCGGAAATCGACCGGACCCTCGGGCAGGCCGCGGAAGAGCTCGGCGGCGCGCTCGAAGCGCAGGTAGCCGGCGCCCTGGCCCTCCGCCCCGGTGCGCGCGTAGTTGGTGTTGAGCAGGCAGCTCGCGGGCTCCCCCGCCGGGTCGATCTTCTCGAAGCCGTGATTGTGCACCTCGTACAGCATCGCGCCGCCCTCGCCGTCGAGGACGCCGAAGTTGGCGAGACTGCCGAGCTCGGGCCCGAGGTTGGCTTCGAGAAAGGCCTCGAAGTCAGCGATCGTGCGGCAGGTGCGCAGGGCGTCGGCCATGATGACGCCCTCGAGGTCCTCCATCTCGCCTCCCCGCTCGGGCAGGTTGTAGGCGACGGTGTTGATGATCGCGAAGCCCTCGCTGTTGAGGCCGGCCCAGCAGGTGCGACCCGACCGCGCGTCGAAGTTGGCCAGGCAGAGGTAGTCGTAGGGTTGCTCGTCGACGAAGACGACCTTGTTCGAGAGCACGTCGGTGTCGCGGTTCTTCCACAGCACCGACCCGCCCGTCGTCGAGCCCGCGGGCTGGATCACCGCCGAGGTGCACTGCTCCTGTTTGCTCTGGGCGTCGGCCGGTTGGGCGGCGGCGATCGCCAGCGCGCACATCGTCCACGTCGTCACGAGTCGCATGTATTCCTCCCTGATGCGCCCTCCGCGCCGCGCGCCAGTCTACACCGCTGCAGGCGCGGGGCCGCCATCGGCTACACTGCACGCGGCCGCTCCCTCCGCGGCCCCTGGAGGAACCGAGATGAGCCGTCCCACCCTGGTCATCGGCAACCGCAACCTCTCGTCCTGGTCCATGCGCGCCTGGCTCGCCTTGCGCGCCACGGGAACGGAGTTCGACGAGGTCCTGGTGCCGCTCGACCGACCCGAGACGGGAGCGGAGATCCGGCGCTGGTCGCCGACCGGGCGGGTGCCCGCCCTGCACGACGGCGGGCTCGTGGTCTGGGACTCGCTCGCGATCTGCGAGTACCTGGTCGAGAAGTTTCCGGACGCCGGGCTGTGGCCGGCGGACCCGGCGGCGCGGGCCACGGCGCGCTCGGTGACGGCCGAGATGCACTCCGGCTTCACGGCCCTGCGCTCGAAGATGCCGATGAACCTCCGCGCCTCGCGTCCCCGCGCGGAACGCGACCCGGCCGTCGACGAGGACATCCGGCGCATCCTCGAGATCTGGGAGAGCTGTCGGCGCGACTTCGGCGCCGGCGGCGAGCTGCTGTTCGGGCAGTTCACCATCGCCGACGCCTTCTACGCGCCGGTGGCGAGCCGCTTCATCACCTACGGCGTCGAACCGGAGGGCTTGGCCGGCCGCTACATGGAAGCGCTGTGGGCCCTGCCGGCGGTCCGCGAGTGGGCCGACGCGGCGCGCTCCGAGGATCTCCGGGCGCCGCGGCACGAGTGACCGCCGCCCGAGTGCTTCAGGGCAGCGTCTCGACCTCGCAGCGGTTGCGACCGCCGTGCTTCGCCCGGTAGAGGGCGCGGTCCGCGGCCCGGAGAACCGCCGGCAGGTTTTCGCCGTGCCCCGCCGCGACCACCGCTGCGCCCAGGCTGACGGTGACCTCGAAGGAGCGGGAGTCGCTCACGATCGGCGCTGCCGCGCAGGCAAGGCGCGCCCGCTCCATGACCTCGCGGGCGCTCGGCTCGTCCGCCGGCGACAGGATGATCAGGAACTCCTCGCCCCCGAGGCGGCCGAGGACGTCGGCGGAGCGCAGGCCCGAGCCGACCCGGTGCGTCACCTCGCGCAGCACCTCGTCGCCGGCGAGGTGGCCGATCTCGTCGTTGATGCGCTTGAAGTGGTCGATGTCAACCATCACCGCCGCCAGGGTGCGCCCCTCGCGGGCGCAGCGCGCGAGCTCGCGCTGCAGCAGATCGAGGATCGAGCGCCGGTTCCAGAGCCCGGTCAGGCTGTCTCGGGTGGCCAGACGCTCGAGCGAGTCCATGGTCTCCTTCAGGCGCTCGTTGAGGCGCAGCAGCTCGTCGTAGAGGCGCCCCTTCTCGAGGATCAGCGCCAGCTGCCCCGCGATCTGCATGAAGATCTGCTGATGGATCTCGGTGTAGACGCCGCGCCGGGTGCAGGAGAAGAACAGGAAGCCGGCCGGATCCCCCTTGACCACCAGCGGGCAGGTCAGGCTCGAGCGCATGCCCTCGGCCACGATGAGGTGGGTCGAAGCCGAGCCGGGGTGGGCCTCGAGGTAGTTTTCGAGGTCGTTGAGGATGCGCGGGCGGCCGGTGCGCAAGACCGCCTCGAGGCTGCTCCCCTCCAGGGGCGCGGAGTACCCCAGAGCAAGCTTGATCTCGTTCGCCTCGGAGCGCGCCCAGCGCGCCCGCACCACGGTCCCGTCTTCCTCGAGCAGCGCCAGCCCAATCCGGTCATACGGGATCAGAGAGAAGAGCGAGTCGTAGACGAGGTTGAGCACGTCCTCGAGGACCAGACCCTCGTTGATCCGCTGCGTGATGCGGGCGAGCTTCGCCGCGCGCTCGGCCCTGCGCCCGAGGGCGGCCGCGAGCTCCGCAAGGGTCGCACCGAGGAGGGCGACCTCATCGTCGCCTTCCGTCGGGATCTCGACGTCGTAGCGTCCCTGCCGCAGGGCCTCGGCAGCCTGACGGCAGCGCTTGATGCGCTCGTCGCCCACACGCCCCTCCACGTCCCGGTCGTTTTGCGGCACCGGCGCCGGGCCCGTTGCGCGCATGGTAGCGTACCCCGCCGCCGGGCGCCCTCGGAGCCCGCCGCCCGACGCCTTACAATGGTCGGAAGGCGTCGCGACGACGCCGCCCACAGAGGTCCAGCGTGACACTTTCGAGCGCCGAACTCGACCGCATCGCCCGCCTCCACGAAGGGGACCTCGCGGAGACGCCCTTCGCGGTGCTGCTGTACGCCCTCGCTCGCGCCCGGCGCAGCGCCGCGATCGAGATCCGGCGCGGGCCGCTGCGCAAGGAGATCTTCCTCGAGGACGGCGTCCCGGTGGACTGCCGCTCCAACCTGGTCAGCGAGACCCTGAGCCGTTTCATGGTGTCCACCGGCCGCCTGCCCGCCACGGTCGCCGAGGAGGCGTTCCGGGAGTCGGTGGCGAAATCGGTCCGCTTCGGAGAGATCCTCACCGCCCGCGGCCTGGTCACGACCGAGGAGCTGCTCAGGATCCTGCAGCAGAACCTCGCGCACAAGCTCCTCGACGGTTTCTCGTGGCGCGACGGCCGCTTCCGGCTGACCGCGGACGCCGCACCGAGCGAGGCGCCGCTCAAGGTCAATCTGCCGCAGCTGATCCTGATCGGTCTCGCCCGCTTCGCAACCCAGGACCAGATCGACGGCTCGATCGCGCCGCTGATCGGCACCGGGCTCGCAGTCAACCCGGCGCCGCCGCTCCCGGTCGCGGACAGCAAGCTGCCGGAGGCCCACCGCGTGCTGCTCGAGGCGCTGCGCGAGCGCCCGCTCCGCATCGACCAACTGGCCGCCGCCTGCAAGATCTCCTACCCGGACCTGACGCGCGACCTGTACGCCCTGTCGCTGATCGAGCTGGTGGTACCGTCCGGGCGGCTGCCCGAGCAGCCGTCGGCGAAGCCGGCCGGGCGGCCGGCGGCGGTCGTTCCGACAGCTGCTGCGGCCGCGACGCCGGTGCCGGACGCGCTGCGCGACGAGCTCATGGAGCTCGCGCTCAACCATCGCCGGAGAGACCCCTTCGAGCTCCTCGGGGTCGACCCTTCGGCTGCCGAGACCACCGCCCACCGCCGCTTCCTCGCGTTCGCCGAGAAGTACGCGCCCTGGAAGTTCGAGGGCGATCTCGGGGAGACCGCGCGCGAGCTCTTCCTGGCCGGCGCGCGCGCCTACGCCCAGCTGTGCGACCCGGAAAGGCACCGGGCCCTGATCGCCGCCCGAGAGCGGCCCGGCCCGCCGCCGCCAGTGGCAACGGCCGCCGCGGCCCGGGACGTCTTCCGGGTCGAAACCAGGCTCCTGGATCCCGAGACCCAGTTCCGGGCCGGGATGAAGCTCGTCGCGGGCGGCCGCCACGCTCAGGCCATCGAGCAGCTCGAGTACGCGGCCGACCTCGACCCGCAGAA
>DATIVB010000207.1:0-3017 GCA_035466375.1 Chondromyces sp. | reverse complement strand
ATCTCGGAGCTGCAGCCGACGCTGGTGGTGATCTCCGGGGACCTCACCCAGCGGGCCCGGAAGCGGCAGTTCGAGCTCGCCCGCGACTTCGTGGCCGAGCTCCCGGAGACGGCCCCGGTCATCGCCGTACCCGGCAACCACGACGTCCCGCTGTGGGACATCCTGCGCCGCATGGTGGCGCCGCTGCGCCGCTTCGACCGCTACGTCACCTCCGACCCTTTCCCGCAGTACATCGACGACGAGATCGCCGTGGTCGGCGTCAACACCGCGCGCTCCCTGACCATCAAGAACGGTCGCATCAACCGCGAGCAGCTGGCCCGGATCGAGCGGGTCCTCGAGCAGAGCGCCCCCGACGCCCTGCGGATCGTGGTCGCCCACCACCCCTTCGTGCTCCCCGAGGACGAGCCGCTGACCGATCGGGTGGGGCGTACCGAGCTCGCGTTGCCCGTGTTCCTCCGGGTCGGTGTCGACCTGCTGCTCACCGGGCACCGCCACCACACCTGGACCAGCGCGCCGCACCCCGGCCTGCTGGCTGTGCACGCCGGCACTGCCACCTCGCGGCGCGTGCGGCGCGAGGACAACGCCTTCAACCTGATCGAGGTCCGCAGGGAGTCGGTCTCGATCCAGCGCTTCCTCTGGCGGCCGGAGGAGGAGATCTTCGCGGCGCCCCACTTCGACCGCATCCGCAGCTTTCCCCGCAGCGGCGGCAGGATCATCACCGAGCCGGAGGACGAGGCCTCCGGTCCGCCCGGGGTTGAAGAGCCGATCGAGCCGGTGACGACGAAAGGAGCCCTGAAATGAGCCTGGAAACACGTACGGTGGCGGTCCTGGTGGCCGACCTCTACGAGGACCTGGAGCTCTGGTACCCCTACCTGCGTCTGCAGGAGGCCGGCGCCAGGGTGGTGGCGGTGGGAGCGGAGAAACGAACGTACCGCGGTAAGCGCGGCACCGAGAAACCGGCCGACGCGGCGGTGGCCGAGGTCGAGGCGTCCCAGTTCGACGCGGTGGTGATCCCCGGGGGTTACTCGCCGGACCACATGCGGCGCCACCCGCCGATGGTGGAGCTGGTGCGGGCGGTGCACGACCGCGGCGGCGTGGTGGCCGCCATCTGCCACGGCGGCTGGATGCTGGCCTCGGCGGGCCTCCTCGAGGGGCGCACCGTCACCGGTTTCTTCTCCATCAAGGACGACGTGGTGAACGCCGGTGCTCAGTGGGTGGACCGGGAGGTCGTGGAGGACGACCGCGTGATCACGTCCCGCAAACCAGACGACCTGCCGGCCTTCTGCCGCACCATCATCGCCGCCCTCGAGGCTTGAAACGGTGCCGTCGACCATCCGCGGGCGCGGCTTGATCTCGCGACGAGTCGGGGATACGGTTGAAGTGAGGCAACAATGCGGGCCCGGTCCGGCGGCGAAACCGCGGCCCGATGCCGGCACAGAAGGGTAAAATGTCCAAAGACCCCATCGTTGACGGCGCTTCCGGCGGCAGCTCTTCGTGGGAGGAGCCGGTCGGCGGCCGCACTCCGCGCGAGCCGGTTCCGGCGACTCCCCCCCGCGAGCCCCTCGCCGGACGGTCCGACGCCGCGGACCTCGAGTCGCTCTTCGAGAACGCGCCGGTGGCCCTGTGCATCCTCGATACAGATCTGCGGTACCGGCGCGTCAACCGCTGCATGGCCGAGATCAACGGCCTCCCGGCAGAGGCGCACATCGGACGCACCGTGCGCGAGGTCGTCCCCGATCTCGCCGATCAGGCCGAAGCGGCAATGCGCGCCGTCCTCGACACTGGTGTACCGGTGGTCGACATAGAGATCGGAGGGGAGACGGCCTCCCGCCCGGGGATCGAGCGCAGCTGGAACGAGAGCTGGCTGCCGCTGCGGCTCGAGGACGGCAGCATCGCGGGCCTCAACGTCGTCGCGTACGAGACCACCGAGCAGCGGCTCGCCGAGCAGGGCCTGCGGGAGCTGACCGAAAGCCTCGAGCTTCAGGTCGCCGAGCGCAACGCCCTGGCCGAGCTTCGGGCGCGGCAGCTGCAGGCCCTGGCGGTGGAGGTGATCGAGGCCGAGGAGCAGGAGCGCGCCCGGGTGGCCGATCTCCTGCACGACGATCTCCAGCAGCTGCTGGCGGGCGCCCGGCTGCGGCTCGGCGCGGCCGCCCGCAGCCCGGCCCTCGCGCCCGAGCTGGCGGCCGTGGACGAGTTGCTGGCCGAGGCCCTGGCCACGTCGCGGAAGCTGTCGCACCACCTGAGCCCCGCGGTGCTCCACCACGCCGGGCTGCGGGCGGCCCTGCAGTGGCTGGCCCGCGACATGGCCGAGCAGCTCGGGCTCGAAGTGTCGCTCGAGCTCGAGGAGATCCGGGACCTCGAGAGCTCGCCGTTGAAGACCTTCCTGTTCCGCGCGGTGCAGGAGCTCCTGTTCAACGTCGTCAAGCACGCCGGGGTGCCGCGGGCCCGCGTCGTGGTTTCGCGGACCGACGGCCACGTCACGGTGGCGGTGTCCGACGAGGGACGCGGCTTCGATTTCGAAGCCGTGGAGTCTTCCGGCGTGCCCGACGGTTTCGGGCTCTTGAAGCTGCGCGAGCGCGCCCTCGTCATCGGCGGCAGGCTGGAGGTCGAGAGCGGGCCGGGGCGCGGCAGCCGGGTCACGGTCACCGTCCCGGCAGATCTCGCGGCGTCCGAGGACGCCGACGAGGCCGCCGTGGGTTCCAGCCGGCAGCCCGGCGCCGCCGAGGCCGGGGGCAGCGACGCCGAGAACCACAGCCTTCGACTGCTGATCGCCGACGATCACCGGGTGGTGCGCGAGGGGCTGATCGGTATGTTCGACGACCAGCCCGGGCTGTCGATCGTCGGCGAGGCCGCCGACGGGCGCGAGGCCGTCGAGCTGAGCCGGCAGCTGCGTCCGGACGTCGTGCTGATGGACGTCTCGATGCCGGAAATGGACGGCATCGAAGCGACGCGCCGCATCAAGTCCGAGCACCCCGAGCTGCGGGTGATCGGCCTGTCGATGCACGACGACGACGGCA
>DATIVB010000206.1:0-15279 GCA_035466375.1 Chondromyces sp. | reverse complement strand
GGTGATTCCGGGTGACAACACGAACCTGGAGGTGGAGTTGATCCAGCCGATCGCGATGGAGAAGGGTCTGCGCTTCGCCATTCGCGAGGGCGGCCGCACCGTCGGCGCCGGCTCCATCACGGACATCCTGGAGTAAGAGATCAATGCCTCGCGGTGGCACGCACCCCGAGCCGTTGAGCCGAACGGGCCTGCTCCCCGGGGTTTCGTGCGTTCGTTTCTTTAGCGCAGGCCAGTAGCTCAATCGGTAGAGTCCCGGTCTCCAAAACCGGTTGTTGGGGGTTCGAGTCCCTCCTGGCCTGCCATCTTCGCTCGACTGGAGTCGCCGGCATGCAATGGTGGACGCGTCTCAAAACCTTTCTGTCAGAGGTCGTGGTCGAGACCAAGAAGGTCACCTGGCCGACGAAGCAGGAGGTCATCAACACGACGACCGTGGTGGTGATCGCCTCCTTCATCTTCGGGATCTACCTCTACCTCTGCGACCTGCTTTTCCTGGTTCTGAGGAACGAGCTGTTCGACGTCTTCAAGGTCTTCTCGTAGAAGGGTTTTGTGAATGGCCAAGCAGTGGTACATCATCCACACGTACTCGGGCTTCGAGGACCGGGTCAAGAAGACTCTCGAGCAGCGCATCGAAGCGCTGGGCATGGAGGAGTTCTTCGGCGAGATCCAGGTTCCAACCGAAACGGTGGTCGAGGTCAAGAACGGCAAGAAGCGCGAGGTGCGCCGGAAGTTCTTCCCCGGGTACGTGTTGGTGGAGATGGAGATGACCGACGACGCCTGGCACCTGGTGCGCAACACACCCAAGGTGACGGGATTCGTGGGCGCCGGCAAGAAGCCCACCCCTCTGACCGAAGAAGAGGTCAACCAGATCCTGCATCAGGCGGTGGCGACCCAGGAGAAGCCGCGCCCGACCGAGATCTACGAGAAGGGTGAACGCATTCGTATCACTGACGGGCCATTCGCCTCGTTCAACGGCGTCGTCGAGGAAGTCAACCTCGACCGCTCGACGCTCAAGGTGATGGTCACGATTTTCGGCCGCGAGACCCCCGTCGAGATGGAGTTTCGCCAAGTGCAGAAAGTCACTTAGGAGTAACAATGGCAAAGAAGGTCATTGGACAGATCAAGCTCCAGCTGTCCGGCGGTCAGGCCACTCCGGCCCCCCCCGTCGGCCCGGCCCTGGGGCAACACGGCTTGAACATCATGGACTTCTGCAAAGCGTTCAACGCCCGTACGCAGAAGGAGCAGGGGATCATCATCCCTGTCGTCATCACGGTCTACGCCGACCGGACCTACTCGTTCATCACCAAGACTCCGCCGGCGTCCTTCCTGTTGCGCAAGGCCGCGGGCCTCGACAAGGGTTCTGGTGAACCCAACCGGCTCAAGGTCGGCGAGGTCACGATGAGCCAGGTCGAGGAGATCGCCAAGACCAAGATGCCCGACCTCAACGCCGACTCGTTGGCCTCCGCGGTCAACACCGTGCTCGGCACCGCGCGGTCGATGGGCATCGAGGTCACAGGCTGAGGGGGTGGGCGATGACACGTAAAGGCAAGAAGTACCGTCAGTCGGCCGCCGCGATCGAGCGCCGGCCCTATCCCCTCGACGAAGCCGTCGGTCTGGTTCAGAAGGCCGCCTACGCCAGCTTCGACGAGACCGTCGAGGTCGCCATGCGGCTCGGCGTCAACCCGCGCCATGCCGATCAGATGGTGCGCGGCACGGTCGTCCTGCCGCACGGCACCGGCAAGAGCCTGCGGGTGCTCGTCGTCTGTGAAGGACCCGCCCAGAAGGCGGCCGAGGAGGCCGGCGCCGACTTCGTCATGTCCGGCGACGAGGCGGTTGAGAAGATCCAGGGCGGCTGGCTCGACATCGACGCCATCGTCGCGACCCCGGACATGATGCGCAGCCTGTCGAAGGTCGGCCGGGTGCTCGGGCCTCGGGGGCTGATGCCGAACCCCAAGTCGGGCACGGTGACCACCGATGTGGCGGCCGCGGTCGCCGACATCAAGGCCGGTAAGGTGGAGTTCCGGGTCGACAAGACCGCGATCATCCACGCGCCGGTCGGCAAGGTGAGCTTCGAGCACGCGAACCTCGTCGAGAACACGCGCAGCCTGATCGACGCGGTCCAGAAGGCGAAGCCTTCGACCGCCAAGGGCAAGTACGTTCAAACCATCTACCTGTGCTCGACCATGGGTCCTGGCGTTCAGGTCGACCTCGTCGACCTCGACGTCAAGTAGGAGGAGGAAGATGCTCACCAAGGAGCAGAAGAGGGAGCAGTCGAATCAGCTGCGGGAAAACCTCGCGGGTGTGACGACCTTGTTCCTGCTCGACAACCGCGGACTCAAGGTCAATGACGTCAATATTCTGCGCTCCGAGATCCGGAAGACCGAGGGCACCTACAAGGTGGTCAAGAACTCGGTCGTCAGGATGGCGGTCGAGGGAACCGAAATGGAGGCGATCTCGCCGTTCATGAGCGGTCCCAAGGTCCTCGCCTACACCGCGGGCGACGGGGTGGCGCTGGCCAAGGTGCTCAAGGGCTTCGTCAAGCAGCACCCCGAGCTCACCTTCGAACGCGCCATCCTGGAGGGCCAGGTACTGACCGCCAGCGACGCCGAGAAGATCGCGGACCTGCCGTCGCGCGAGGAGCTGGTCTCCAAGCTCCTGATGTTGCTGCAGTCGCCGATCCGCCGTCTGGCGGTGGCTCTGAATGCGCCGCTGCAGCAGTTCGCGAGCGTGATCCGACAGATCGCCGAAAAATCAACTGAAACCCAAGAATCCTAAGGAGGATCAGACCATGGCTCAGATCGAGAAGATGATGGAGCAGATCAAAGAGATGACCGTGCTCGAGCTCAACGAGCTCGTCAAGGCTCTCGAGGACGAGTTCGGAGTCTCCGCCGCCGCCGCCGCGCCGATGATGATGGCCGGCGCGGTCCCCGGCGCCGGCGCCGGTGGCGAGCAGGCAGAGGAGCAGACCGAATTCGATGTCGTCCTGAACTCGGTTGGTGACAAGAAGATCAATGTCATCAAGGTGGTGCGCGAGGTGACCTCGCTCGGCCTCAAGGAGGCCAAGGACCTCGTCGAGAGCGCACCGGCGAAGGTCAAGGAAGGCATCAATCGGGAAGAGGCCGAGGAGATCAAGAAGAAGTTCGAAGAGGCCGGCGCCCAGATGGAGATCAAGTAACGCACGCAGTCCGTCGTGATCCGAGGCTGCAACAAGCCACAAACTGAGGATACGGGGAGGGTGCGTCTCCCCGTGTCTCTATTGGTCAGGAGGGAGCATCCATGACCACGAGCCCCAACGGGCGCCTGAGCTTCTCCAAACATCTGTCGACGATTCCGCTGCCCAACATGATCCAGGTGCAGCGTACCTCCTACGAGGAGTTCCTGCAGATGGACTTCCTCAACGAGGAGCGACTGCAGACCGGTCTGCAGTCGGTGCTGTCGACGATCTTCCCGTTCACCGATTTCCGCGAGACCTGCGAGCTGCAGTTCGTCCGCTACGAGATCGGCAACTGGAACTGCCGTTGCGGCCGGCTGCACGGGCTGCATCACCTGCGGCTGACCTGCGAGCACTGCGGCGCCAACTTCAAGGCCGGCGACCCGCACGACGCCTCCGTCGTCTGCCCGCACTGCGGCAAGGCCAACCGCAACCGGATCGAGATCTGCGGCGTCTGCGGCACCTCGGTCGGGCTGCGGCTCCCGTTCTCGGCCGACGAGTGCCGTGAGCGGGGCATGACCTACGCGGTGCCGGTGCGCCTGACCTTCCGGCTGGTCACCTTCGACACCGAGGAGGACGGCAGCCGCCAGGTCCGGGACGTCAAGGAGGAGGAGCTCTACTTCGGCGAGATGCCCCTGATGACCGACACGGGGACCTTCATCATCAACGGGACCGAACGGGTCATCGTCTCCCAGCTGCACCGGTCGCCGGGCGTGTTCTTCACCCTCGAAGGACCCAACGACTACCTGGCCAAGGTGGTGCCCTACCGCGGCTCGTGGATCGAGTTCGAGTACGACACGAAGCAGATCCTGTGGGTCCGCATCGACCGTAAGCGCCGGCTCCCCGGGACGGTCTTCCTGCGCGCCCTGAGCCCCGAGCTCGAGTCGAACAGTCAGATCCTGCGCGGCTTCCACACCGTCTTCGACGTGCGGCTGGGCGGGAAAAAGGGCTCCGCCACCCTGCACCTCGACTCGCGGATCCTGGAGATCGAGAACGAGCGCCAGAAGGCACTCAGGTTCCGCAAAGTGGCGGAGCCGACGCTCTTCGCCGGGCTCTCCCTCGACAAAGCCATGGTCGGACGCCTCAAGGACAAGACCGTCGACCAGCCGGCCAAGGTCGCGGTGTCCCGCGACGATCTCATCGGCGCCATCGTGGTCGACGACCTCGTCGACCAGGAGACCGGCGAGGTGATCGTGGCCGCCAACTCGCGGGTCACCGACGAGGTGCTGGCGCAGGCGGACGAGGCCGGCATCGACCTCATCGCCCTCGCATTTCCCGAGTGGGACCCGGTGGGCGAGATCCTCCACCAGACCCTGGAGAAGGACACCACGACATCGCAGATGGGCGCGCGGATGGAGATCTACCGCCGCCAGCGACCGGGCGACCCGCCGACCGAGGAGTCAGCGACGACCCTGTTCAACGGCCTCTTCTTCGACGAGCGGAAGTACGACCTGTCGCGGGTCGGGCGCTTCAAGTTCAACGCCAAGCTCGGTCTGAAGAAGGACCCCGACCGTCGCACCCTCGACGTCGACGACTTCCTGCACCTCGTGCGCTACCTGCTGCGGCTGCATCGCGATCTCGGACGGGTCGACGACATCGACTCGCTCGCCAACCGCCGCGTGCGCACCGTCGGCGAGCTGATGGAGAACCAGTTCCGCATCGGGCTGGTGCGCATGGAGCGCGCGATCAAGGAGAAGATGTCGATCCATCCGGACATCGACTCCGCCATGCCGCGCGACCTCGTCAACTCGAAGCCGGTGATGGCCTCGGTGGATGAGTTCTTCGGCTCTTCGCAGCTGTCGCAGTTCATGGACCAGACCAACCCGCTTTCGGAGGTCACCCACAAGCGGCGCCTGTCGGCCCTCGGCCCGGGCGGTCTGTCCCGCGAGCGGGCCGGCTTCGAGGTCCGCGACGTGCACTCGACCCACTACGGCCGCATCTGCCCGATCGAGACCCCCGAGGGCCCGAACATCGGCCTCATCTCCTCCCTGTCGTGCTTCGCACGCCTGAACCCCATGGGCTACATCGAGTCGCCCTACAAGAAGGTCGAAAACAGCAAGGTGCTCGAGCACGTGCGGATCACGCAGGTCGGCGATACCGGCTTCGAGCTCGGCCAGGTGGTGCTGCGCGAGGAGTTCGAAAAGGTCAACGCCTCGATCCGGCGCTCGAAGGTCAAGAACCTCGAGGCCTGGGGCGAGCCCCACGCCTTCTACCTTGCCGCCTGGGAGGAGGAGAACCTCAATGTCGCCCAGGCCAACGCCCGGGTCAGCGACAAAGGGGCGCTCGTCGACGACAAGATCATCGCGCGCTCCGGCGGCGAGTTCCTGGTCCTCGACCGCGACCAGATCGACTACATCGACGTGTCGCCGCGACAGGTGGTGTCGGTGGCGGCGTCGCTGATCCCGTTCCTCGAGCACGACGACGCCAACCGGGCCCTGATGGGCTCCAACATGCAGCGCCAGGCCGTGCCGCTGGTGCGGCCGGAGGCGCCGGTGGTCGGCACCGGCATGGAGTCGGTGGTCGCCGAGGATTCCGGCGCGGTGGTCGTCTGCCGCCGCTCCGGGGTCGTCGACAAGGTCGACTGCCAGCGCATCATCGTCCGGGTCGAGGGCGACGGAGAGGGCGAGTTCGGCGCCGACATCTACCAGATGACGAAGTTCCGCCGCTCCAACCAGAACACCTCGATCAACCAGAAGCCGCTGGTGGAGGAAGGGCAGCAGGTGGTCAAGGGCCAGGTCCTCGCCGACGGCCCCAACACCCAGCGCGGCGAGCTCGCCCTCGGCCACAACGTGCTCGTGGCGTTCATGCCGTGGCGGGGCTACAACTTCGAGGACGCGATCGTCGTGTCCCAGGCCCTGGTCAAGGACGACAAGTACACCTCGATCCACATCGAGGAGTTCGAGACATCGGCCCGCGACACCAAGCTCGGCCCCGAAGAGATCACCCGCGACATCCCCAACGTCTCGGAATCGGCCCTCGCCCACCTCGACGAGGCGGGCATCATCCACATCGGCGCCCAGGTCCGCCAGGGTTCGATCCTGGTCGGCAAGGTGACGCCCAAGGGCGAGACCCAGCTGACACCGGAGGAGAAGCTGCTGCGGGCGATCTTCGGCGAGAAGGCGGGCGACGTCCGCGACGCCTCGCTGCGCTGCCCGCCGGGGATCGAAGGCGTGGTGGTCGGGGTCCAGATCTTCGCCCGCAAGGGCGTCGAGAAGGACTCGCGCCAGCTCGCCATCGAGAACCAGGAGATCGACCGCATCCGCATCAACTCCGAGGACGAGAAGCGGATCATCCTCGAGGTCCGTGACTCCAAGATCCAGCGCCTGCTCACCGGCGCGGTGGTGACCGAGGACGTGACCCTGCGCAAGGGCGGCGAGGTCCTGGTCGCCAAGAACGGCAAGCTCACGGCCGAGGTCCTGAGCCGGCTCAAGGTCGCCCAGGTCAAGACCCTGCCGCTCAAGAAGGCGGCCCTGCTCGACAAGGTGCGCCTCATCATCCGCCAGGCCGAGTCGCAGGTCGAGGTGCTCGACCAGCTCAACCAGGAACGCATCGAGCTGCTCCGGCAGGGCGACGACCTGCCCCCGGGTGTCATCAAGCAGGTCAAGGTCTTCATCGCCATGAAGCGCAAGCTGCAGGTCGGCGACAAGATGGCCGGCCGGCACGGCAACAAGGGCGTGATCTCGCAGACCCTCTCCGAGGCCGACATGCCCTTCCTCCCCGACGGCACTCCGGTGGAGATCATCCTCAACCCGCTCGGCGTGCCGTCGCGCATGAACGTGGGCCAGATCCTCGAGACCCACCTCGGCTGGGCCGGCCACGAGCTCGGCATGAAGTTCGCCACGCCGGTCTTCGAGGGCGCGACCGAGGACGAGATCCGCGGCATGCTGGAGCAGGCCGGTTTGCCGGAAGACGGCAAGAGCCTGTTGTACGACGGCGTCACCGGGCAGGCCTTCGAGCAGCGGGTGACCGTGGGTTACATCTACATGCTGAAGCTCAGCCACCTCGTCGACGACAAGATCCACGCGCGCTCGATCGGCCCGTACTCGCTCATCACCCAGCAGCCGCTGGGCGGCAAGGCCCAGTTCGGCGGCCAGCGCCTGGGCGAGATGGAGGTGTGGGCACTGGAGGCCTTCGGCGCCGCCCACACCCTGCAGGAGCTTCTGACCGTCAAGTCGGACGACGTCGAAGGCCGGGCCAAGGTCTACGAAGCGATCGTCAAGGGCCAGGTGCCCGAGGAGCCAGGATTGCCGGAGTCATTCAACGTGTTGGTGCGCGAGCTGCAGGCGCTCGGACTCGACGTCGAGCTGCTGCAGCAGGACGACGAGTGAAGGGGGTTGGTTCATGGATCGTTCGAGCCTGAGCGAGGTCCGCAGCTTCTTCGAGAAGCCCAAGCCCCTCAATGATTTCAACGCCATCCGACTGGGGCTCGCGAGCCCCGAGAAGATCCGTTCGTGGTCGCACGGCGAGGTCGTGAAGCCGGAGACCATCAACTACCGGACCTTCAAGCCGGAGCGGGACGGCCTCTTCTGCGCCAAGATCTTCGGCCCGGTCACCGACTGGGAGTGCCTGTGCGGCAAGTACAAGCGCATGAAGTACCGCGGCGTGGTGTGCGACAAGTGCGGCGTCGAGGTCACCAAGTCGAAGGTGCGGCGCGAGCGCATGGGGCACATCGAGCTCGCGGCGCCGGTGTCGCACGTGTGGTTCTTCAAGGGGCTGCCGTCGCGCATCGGGCTGCTGCTCGACATGACCATGCGCGAGCTGGAGAGGGTGCTGTACTTCGAGGCCTACGTGGTCGTCGACCCCGGCGACACGGCGCTCGAGAACCAGCAGGTTCTGACCGAGGAGGAGTTCCGGCAGGCCAAGGATGAGTACGGCGAGGCCTTCGTCGCCCAGATGGGCGCCGAGGCGATCCGCACCCACCTCGAGCGCCTCGACCTCGACGAGATGGCGGCCGAGCTGCGCATGATCATGCGCACCGAGACCGCGATCATGCGCCGCCAGAAGGCGGCCAAGCGGCTCAAGCTCGTGGAGGCCCTGCGCCGCTCCGGCAACCGGCCCGAGTGGATGATCATGGAGGTGATCCCGGTGCTGCCGCCCGAGCTGCGGCCGCTGGTTCCGCTCGACGGCGGGCGCTTCGCCACCTCCGACCTCAACGACCTCTACCGGCGCGTGATCAACCGCAACAACCGCCTCAAGAAGCTCCTCGACCTGCGCGCCCCCGAGGTGATCGTGCGCAACGAGAAGCGCATGCTCCAGGAAGCGGTCGACGCGCTGTTCGACAACGGCCGCCGCGGCCGCGTCATCAAGGGCTCGAACAACCGGCCGCTGAAGTCCCTGTCCGACAATCTCAAGGGCAAGCAGGGCCGCTTCCGGCAGAACCTGCTCGGCAAGCGCGTCGACTACTCGGGCCGCTCGGTGATCGTGGTCGGCCCGGAGCTCAAGCTCCACCAGTGCGGGCTGCCCAAGAAGATGGCGCTCGAACTCTTCAAGCCCTTCGTCTACCAGGAGCTGGAGAAGCGCGAGCTTTCGACCACCATCAAGATGGCCAAGGAGCTCGTCGAGCTCCAGACCCCGGAGGTCTGGGACGCCCTCGAGACGGTCATCAAGGAGCACCCTGTGCTGCTCAACCGCGCGCCGACCCTCCACCGTCTCGGCATCCAGGCCTTCGAGCCGGTGCTCGTCGAGGGCAAGGCGATCAAGATCCACCCGCTGGTCTGCGCCGCCTACAACGCCGACTTCGACGGCGACCAGATGGCGGTGCACGTGCCGCTGTCCCCCAAGGCGCAGCTCGAGGCGCACGTGCTCATGCTGTCCGCCCGCAACATCCTGTCGCCGGCCAGCGGTCGGCCGCTGGCGGTGCCCTCTCAGGACATGGTGATCGGGGTCTACTACCTGACCACCGAGAACTACCTGGCGATGGGCGGCGGCAAGACCTTCGCCTCGCCCGAGGACGTGTTCCTGGCCTACAACGCCGGCGTGGTCGGCACCCAGGCCCCGATCCAGCTGCGCTTCTCGGGCCGGCTGATCGACCTCGTCGCCCAGGGCGGCAGCCAGGACATGCTGCACGCCGACATGATCGAGGTCGAGAACATGCTCCTCGAGACCACGGTCGGGCGGGTGCTCTTCAACCTGCGTCTGCCCGACGAGATGCCGTTCATCAACGGCCAGCTGCGCAAGAAGGGCCTCCAGAACCTGGTCGCCTTCTCGTTCATGCTGATGGGCCACGAGCCGACGGTGACCCTGCTCGACAACCTCAAGGAGATCGGCTTCGAGTACGCCACCAAGTCCGGGCTGTCGCTGTCGTCGAACGACATGGTCATCCCGGAATCCAAGAGCGAGAAGCTCGAGCAGGCCTACGAAGAGGTCGACCGGGTCGAGGACCAGCGCCGCAAGGGACTGATCACCGCCGGTGAGCGCCACAACAAGATCATCGACATCTGGCACCGGGTCACCGAGGACGTGGCCAAGGAGATGTTCCGCCAGATGTCGTCGGTCGACCTCGACACCGGCGAGTTCAACCCGATCTTCATGATGGCCGACTCGGGCGCGCGCGGCTCGCGCGAGCAGGTCCGCCAGCTCGCAGGAATGCGCGGCCTGATGGCCAAGCCCTCGGGCGAGATCATGGAGACCCCCATTACCGCCAACTTCCGCGAAGGACTGTCGGTGCTGCAGTACTTCATCTCGACGCACGGCGCCCGCAAAGGTCTCGCGGACACCGCGCTCAAGACCGCCGACTCCGGCTACCTGACCCGCCGTCTGGTGGACGTCGCCCAGGACGTGATCGTGGTCGAGCACGACTGCGGCACCGACAACGGCATCGAGGTCTCGGCGATCACCGAGGGCGGCGAGATCCTCGAGCAGCTGCGCGACCGCGTGGTCGGCAGGGTGGCGGCGGAGGACGTCTACGACCCCATCGAGGAGACCCTCATCTGCTCGATGAACACCGACATCACCGAGAGCATCGCCAACCAGGTCCAGGAGGCCGGCATCGAGCGCGTCCGCATCCGCTCCGCGCTGACCTGCGAGACCGAGCGCGGTGTCTGCCAGCTGTGCTACGGGCGCATGCTGGCCAGCGGCCGCATGGTCGAGATCGGCGAGGCGGTCGGCATCATCGCCGCGCAGTCGATCGGCGAGCCCGGCACCCAGCTCACCATGCGCACCTTCCACTACGGCGGCACCGCGACCCGCGGTACCGAGTCCTCCCGGCACGTCGCCAACCACACCGGCAAGATCAAGTTCCTCAATGTCGCCGCGGTCGAGAACAAGGACGGCGAGACGGTCGCCATCTCGCGCACCGGCAAGCTCGTGATCCTCGACGATCGTCAGCGCGAGAAGGAGCGCTACTCGGTGGCCTACGGCTCCCACCTGCTGGTCGAGGACGGCCAGGAGGTGACCGCGGGCACTCCGCTTGTGGAGTGGGACCCCTTCACCTCATCGATCCTCACCGCGATCGCCGGGACCGTGAAGTTCCACGACCTGGTGGAGGGCGAGAACGTACGCGAGGAGATCGACAAGCTCACCGGCCACGCGCACAAGATCGTCATCGAACCCCTCGGCTCGGGCAAGCGGATCCCGACCATCGAGGTGGTCGGCTCCGGCCGCGGCAAGAACAAGGAGACGCGGCGCTACCAGCTGCCGATCGGGTCGCACCTGGCGGTCAACCAGGGCGACGTGCTCGCCCCCGGCGACGTGCTCGCCAAGATCCCGCGCGAGATGTCGAAGACCAAGGACATCACCGGCGGCCTGCCGCGCGTGGTCGAGCTCTTCGAGGCGCGCAAGCCCAAGGACCCGGCGGTGGTCTCCGAGATCGACGGCCGCATCCGGATCACCGAGCCGGTGCGGGGGCAGCGTCGGATCCAGGTCGAAGGCGAGGGCGAGGAGCACCGCGAGTACTCGATCCCGCGCTACGCCCACGTGTCCGTCCAGGAGGACGAGTTCATCCAGGCCGGCGACTCCCTCACCGAGGGCGCGGTCAACCCGCACGACATCCTGTCGATCCTCGGCGAGAAGGAGATGCAGCGGCACCTCGTGGACAAGATCCAGGAGGTCTACCGTTCGCAGGGCGTGGCCATCAACGACAAGCACATCGAGGTCATCGTGCGCCAGATGATGCGCTTCGTGAAGGTGGTCGATCCGGGCGACACCGACTTCCTGCTCGAGCAGCAGATCCCGCGCTATCTCTTCGAGCGCGAGGACGAGCGTGTGGTCGAGGCGGGCGGCGAGCCGGCCACCGCGACCTCGCTGCTGCTCGGCATCACCAAGGCCTCGCTGGCGACCGAGAGCTTCATCTCGGCCGCCTCCTTCCAGGAGACCACCCGCGTGCTGACCGAGGCGGCGGTCTCGGGGAAGGTCGACAACCTGCACGGTCTCAAGGAGAACGTCATCGTCGGCCGGCTGATCCCGGCCGGCACCGGCGCGCCGCGATATCGACGGACCCTCATCGACTCGGTGCCCGCCGACGAGATCGAGCCCCGCGAGGAGCCCGACAACCTGTATCGCGAGATGACCGAGGCCGCGACCGCTCTCATCGAGGCCCGCGGCGAGGGGCCGTTCGCGGACAAGTGATCTCCTGGCAATAGCTTACAAACACCGGCCGCCCGCAGGGGCGGCCGGCTTTTTCGTTTGCACGTTCAAACGTTACACGTTGGCACGTTCCCACCCACCCGTCCGTTTCAGCCACCACGTTGACTTGCCGGGGCGGGCGGGTGGAACGTTCAAACGTTTAACGTTCAAACGTTCGAAAGAGGATCGGAAGCGGAAGCGGAAGCGGGCACGAGCCTTCCCGAGACGTCCTTATTCCGCTTGACAGATCACGGCATCTTGGATATCCTTCCGCGGCTCTGGCTCATCTCCGGAGCCCGCTGTGAAAAGGGTGCCGCCAAGTGGGCTTCGCCGCTTGGATTTACGAATCCGAACAGGGAGCGATCATGCCGACGATCTCGCAGTTGGTCCGCGAGGGCCGCAAAATATCGACCGAAAAGACCAAGAGCCCGGCGCTGCAGTCTTGTCCGCAGCGGCGCGGTGTCTGCACCCGCGTCTTCACCACGACGCCGAAGAAGCCGAACTCGGCGCTTCGCAAGGTGACCCGCGTGCGGCTGACCAACGGCATCGAGGTCACGGCCTACATTCCGGGTGAGGGCCACAACCTGCAGGAGCACTCGCAGGTCATGATCCGGGGGGGTCGCGTCAAGGACCTGCCCGGCGTCCGTTATCACATCATCCGCGGCACCATGGACAGCCAGGGTGTCGAGGGCCGTCGGCAGCGCCGCTCCAAGTACGGCGCCAAGCGGCCGAAGAACTAGGGAGGGGCGCGATGCCTCGGCGAGCCACTATCGACAAGCGGGAGATACTCCCGGACCCGGTCTACAACTCGCGGCTGGTCACGAAGTTCATCAACAACGTGACGATCCAGGGCAAGAAGTCCACCGCCGAGCGCATGTTCTACGGCGCGCTCGGACTCATCGAGGAGCGGACCGGCGACGATCCGCTCAAAGTCTTCAAGCGCGCGGTGGAGAACTCCAAGCCCCAGGTCGAGGTCAAGTCGCGGCGCGTCGGCGGCTCGACCTACCAGGTCCCGATCGAGGTGAGCCCGGACCGCCAGCAGGCGCTCGCGATCCGCTGGCTCATCGGTTTCTCAAAGGCGCGCCACGAGAAGACCATGATGCAGAAGCTCGCGGGAGAGTTCCTGGACGCCGCCACCAATCGCGGCGGCACCATCAAGAAACGCGATGACACCCATCGCATGGCGGAGGCCAACAAGGCCTTTGCCCACTATCGCTGGTAGCGGAGACCGTCAGGCACACGACAGCAGTGCGTAGGAGTTCTTTGAAAACATGTCCCGTGTCATCCCCCTCGCTCAGGTTCGAAATATCGGCATCATGGCCCACATCGATGCCGGTAAGACGACGACTACTGAGCGTGTGCTCTATTACACGGGTATCAACTACAAGCTCGGCGAGGTCCACGACGGGACCGCGACCATGGATTGGATGCCCCAGGAACAGGAGCGGGGCATCACCATCACCTCGGCCGCAACCACCTGTTTCTGGCGCGAGCACCGCATCAACATCATCGACACGCCCGGCCACGTCGACTTCACGGCGGAGGTCGAGCGCAGCCTCCGCGTCCTCGACGGCGCGGTGGCGGTCTTCTGCGCCGTCGGCGGCGTCGAGCCGCAGTCCGAAACGGTGTGGCGGCAGGCCGACCGCTACCGCGTGCCCCGGGTCGCCTTCGTCAACAAGATGGACCGTATCGGCGCGAACTTCGCCGGCGTCGTCAACCAGATCCGCACCAAGCTCAAGTCCAACCCGGTTGCCGTTCAGGTCCCGCTCGGCAGCGAGGACGGTTTCGCCGGCGTGATCGACATCGTGCGCCGCAAGGCCTACCACTACAAGGCGGAGACGCTCGGCGCCGAGTACGACGAGGAGGCGGTGCCGGAGAGCCATCGCGCCGAGGTCGAGGAGTATCGCGAGCGCCTGCTCGAGGCGGTGGCGGAGACCTCCGAGGACCTGCTCGAACGCTACCTTGCCGAGGGCGTCCTCGACGAGGACGAGATCCGCAGGGGTCTGCGGCTCGGCACGTTGGCGGGCTCCCTGGTGCCGGTCCTGTGCGGGTCGGCGTTCAAGAACAAGGGCGTGCAGCCCCTGCTCGACGCGGTGGTCGATTACCTGCCGTCGCCGCTCGACGTGCCGCCCATCGAGGGTTTCCTGCCCGAGGGAGCGAAGGGCAGCACCTCCCGCAGCGCCGACGACGACGAGCCCCTGGCGGCTCTGGTCTTCAAGATCATGACCGATCCCTTCGTCGGCCGCCTGTCGTTCGTCCGCCTGTACTCCGGCAGCCTGTCTACCGGCTCCTCGGTGGTCAACGCGGCCACCGGCAAGTCCGAGCGCATCGGCCGCCTCCTGAAGATGCACGCCAACAAGCGTGAGGAGATCTCGGAGGTGTACGCGGGCGACATCTGTGCCGTGGTCGGGCTGCGCAACGCCGCAACCGGCGACACCATCTGCGACCGCAAGCACCCGATCATCCTCGAGGCGATGCATTTCCCGGAGCCGGTGATCGCGGTGGCCATCGAGCCGCGCACGAAGGCCGACCAGGAGAACCTCGGGGCGGCGCTCGAGAAGCTGACCCAGGAGGACCCGACCTTCCGCGTCGCCGTCGACGAGGAGACGGGGCAGACCATCATCTCCGGGATGGGCGAGCTGCACCTCGAGATCATCGTCGACCGGCTGACCCGGGATTTCAAGATCGGCGCCAAGGTCGGCCGCCCGCAGGTCGCTTACCGCGAGGCGATCACCGAAGAGGCCGAGGGCGAGGGGCTCTTCGTGCGCCAGACCGGGGGCCGCGGCCAATACGGTCACGCCAAGATCCGCATCTGGCCGCTCAAAGACAAAGACGGCCGCGATTTCCTCTTCGTCAACGAGATCACCCAGGGCGCCATCCCGCGCGAGTTCATCCGTCCGGTGGAGATCGGGATCCGCGAGGCGATGGACCGTGGGGTGCTCGCCGGTTACCAGGTCATGGGTGTCGGCGCGGCGCTCTACGACGGCTCCTTCCACGAGGTCGACTCCTCGGAGCTGGCCTTCAAGGTGGCCGGCTCGCTGGCCTTTCAGGACGCCGCCCGCAGGGCGAGGACGGTCCTGATGGAGCCGATCATGGAGGTCGAGGCCGTGACCCCCGAGGAGTACCTCGGCGACGTCATCGGCGACCTCAACCGCCGTCGCGGACGGGTGCTCGGGATGGAGTCCCGCGCCGGCTACCAGGTGGCGACCGTGCACGTCCCACTTTCCGAGATGTTCGGCTACGCCACCGATCTGCGGTCGCAGACCCAGGGGCGGGCCACCTACAGCATGCAGTTCGATCACTACGATGAAGTACCGCAGTCGAAAGCTGACGAGATCGTCGCCCGCGTCACGGGGATGACGGCGTAAGGAGGCAGGAATGGCCAAGGCGAAGTTTGAGCGGACGAAGCCGCACGTGAACATCGGGACCATAGGTCACGTGGACCATGGGAAGACGACGTTGACGGCGGCGATCACGAAGACTTTGGCAGCGAAGGGGCTGGCCGACTA
>DATIVB010000205.1:0-4320 GCA_035466375.1 Chondromyces sp. | reverse complement strand
TTGCCGATCAGGTGATCCGCTCCGCGAGCTCCGTGCCGGCAAACCTTGCGGAGGGGCAGGGCCGGTCCGGACGAGACCGGCAGCACTTCTGGCGGATCGCCTACGCCTCGGCCAAGGAGGTGGACAGCCATCTGCGTCTGCTGGCCCGCGCTGGGGTCGTCGATGTGGCCTGCACCGTGACCGTGCTGGCGACCTTCGACGAGGTGCGCGCCATGACCTGGCGGCTGCTCAACCCGAGGGAATGAGCGGGGTTGTGCTCACGCGCCCGCCTGGGCACTGTCGCTGTCCACTGCCGCTGCGGCTGTCTCCGGCCGCTGTGGCTGCCGCTGTCACTGGCTTGGCCACTGTTGACTGTGTGCACCTGCAGCGCCGCAAACCCGGTGGGCGGGTGGAAATCCGAAATCCGAAATCCGAAATCGTCAAGGCTGTGTCACCGGTACCATCTTTCGAGATGTTCGAGCCCCGAGCCCCGAGCCCCGAGCCCCAAGCCCCGAGCCCCGAGCCTTGAGCCCCGAGCCTCGAGGCAAAAACACCCCCCGCCCGAAGGCGGGGCAAGATATGGCAAGAACTCGGGATCAGAAGACGTAGCCCAGTGCCGCGGCGGCGTACTGGTAGGTCCCCGAGGTGTCGTACATGTAGGGAGCGTCGTCGGTGTAGTCCACGTAGTGGTAGCGCAGCCGCAGCCACAGGTTGGGCTTGAACCAGTACTTCGCCCAGAGCTCGGCGTCGAGGCGGGTGCTGTCGAGATCCGAGTACGTGTTGGTCAGGCTGAAGTCGTAGATGGTCGGGGGGTGGGTCGCCACGTAATCGTCGGCGGGCAGGTCGAAGGGTGCGAGCGAGGCCTCGGCCTGCATCCAGCTCAGGTCGATCCCGAGCTGCATCGTGTCCTCGGCCCCGTACTTGGCGCCGGCCATCAGGGTGTTCGCTTCGGAGCTGTAGTCGAGCAGGTCGCGAGAGAAGCCATCCTGGCCTCCCATGATGGTGCCTGCTCAACCATCGAAGACGGGTATGCAGGCCGGCAACCCGAGGTCCGAGTCCATGAAGGTGTAGGTCGCGTACCAGTTGAAGGTCTCGGTCGGCGCCGACCACACCGTGACCAGAGCGGTGTTGCTCTGTCGCGACCAGTCGGTGAGGTCGCCGTCGGTGTTGTCGCCGTCGTAGTAGATGTACTTGCCGAAGACCGTCGTCCTGCCGGTGGTATAGCCGGCGCGCAGGTCGGCGCGGAGCCAGCTCGAGGCCGAGGCCGTCGTGTCGGCGATGCGCGCCTCGTGGAAATCGAAGTACTGCGGCGTCTCCGGGTTCCAGGGGTTGGGGTAGGCCTGCGAGACCAGGGTCGAGCAGGTGCCGTCGGTCAGCATGAAGACGTTGTCGATGTCGGCGTACTTGAGGTTGGCCTCGAGGTTCCAGCCCTTGGCCGGACGGCTGCGCCAGCCAATGCCGAGCAGGTTGGTCGTGGTCTCGAACTCGCCCGGCAGCACCTCGTAGTGCTCGCGGTCGATGGTTTCGAAGTTCCAGGTGAAGCGGACCGTGCCCAGCGCGCGGCCGAGACGCTTGCTGAGGTCGGCGTTCGAGGAGAAGACGTCGCGGTTGAGGGCCGAGTAGCGGGTCTGGTCGAAGTTGACCCCCCACACGTCCTCGAAGGTCTGGCCGACGTGCGGACCGGCGATGCCCGGCCGGTCGTTGACGTCGATGAACACGTTGTCGTTGTCGATCGAGTAGGCCTGGCCGCGCCAGCGCAGCCGCCAGCCGCTCTTCCATCCCCGGGCCGCGCTGAGCACGTAGCCGGTGTAGTCGGACTGCAAATTGGTGTAGCGGTTCTCGGTCTTCGACCAGATACCGTTGGCGTTGACTGCGAAGCCGAGCACGTCGTTGAGCGCGAACTCGATGCGGGTCTTGTCCTTGCTCGAGTCGGGCCACAGGTCGACGGGGACCGGGCCGACCTCCGAGTCGAACTGCAGGCGGTTTTCGAACACCGGGGTCTGCAGCTCGGGGTGCAACGCCTCGTCGAAGGTAAGAGACACGGAGGGCGTGCCGTACTTGAGGTCGCGGCTGGTGAAGGCGACCTTGGCGTAGCCACCCTTCCACGCCAGCTTGCCGTCGATGGTCACATCCGAGGTCGTCTCGTCGAGCTTGTGGCTCTGGCTGTAGATGTGGCAGTTGTCGCAGTGCGAGGTGGTGTAGGCCTGGGCGTGGCCGTCGCGCTTCTGCTCGCGGAACTCGAGCCCGAAGGTGACGGCGCGCACCGACGGCAACTGCAGCTCGGTGCGGCTCTCGAGCAGCGAGTAGTTGAGGTCGTACTCCTGGTCCGGGCTGAGGTCGGTGTGCCACACGACTTTGCCGTTGGTGGAGGTCGATTCGAGGTTGGTCATCGGGTCGTGGCCGAGGCGGTGGATGAACTTCTCGTAGCTGGTCTGCGAGCGCACCATGCGCTTGATGTCGAAGCTCAGCTCGCCGGCCTGGGTGTCGGCGCTCTGGTAGGCGCCGAGGAAGTACAGGCTGCCCCAGTCCTGGTGGGAGGCGACGGTGGCGACGCCGGTGACGCCGTCGCCGGTGTCGCGGTACTCGGCCGCCATGTCGGGGGAACCGTCGGTGCTGGTGTCGAAGTAGCCGACCTCGACGGTGGTGTCGGCGTCGCCCTCGGCCGCCGCCGATCCGGGCGCGGTCACGGGCTCGCCGTAGAAGGTGAAGATCCAGGGTCCCGGCTCGCCGAGAGAGGCCGCTCCGGCCTCCCCGCCGTCGTCAGCCGAGACGGCGAACGGCGCCGCGGCGAGGGCCAGGATCAGAACGAGTCGTGTGATCTGCTTCATGATCAAGCCTCCTCCCTCACCGCACCATGCCGAAGCCGGCGCCGGGGATCGACTGCGACGGCAGGTCGGTGCCGTGAATCTGCGAGTGGCACTGGGTGCAGCGGGTGGTGAACGAGACGTTCATGCCATCGACACCGAAGGGGTTCTCGAACTCGGTGCCGCCCACGTCCACCTCGTGGCTCTCGGGGCTGATGAGGCCGGCGTGGAAGTGGAACTCGTGGCACTGCAGGCACAGGGTCGGCTCGTTGGCGGTCAGCAGGTTGTTGGGGATCGAGCCGTGCGCGTTGTGGCACAGGCTGCAGTCCTCGACCACCGGCGCGTGCTCGAAGATGAACGGCCCCTCCTGGCCCTGGTGGCA
This sequence comes from Chondromyces sp., assembly GCA_035466375.1. Lineage (GTDB taxonomy): Bacteria > Acidobacteriota > Thermoanaerobaculia > Thermoanaerobaculales > Sulfomarinibacteraceae > Sulfomarinibacter. The sequence goes on along the minus strand of DATIVB010000205.1, from coordinate 1,155 downwards.
CTCGTAGCAGAGGTCGTTGCGCCGCATCTGGGTCTTGAGCTGGGCCTCGGTGGCCGCGTGCGGATCGTGGCAGCTGACGCAGCTCATCTTGCCCTCCGGCACCGGGTGGTGCGACGGCAGCTGGAACTGCGCGTAGACCTGCTGGTGGCAGTCCTTGCAGGTGTCGAGCGGGTTGACCGTACGGTGAACGGCGTGGCAGTCGAGGCAGCCGATGTTCTCCATCGCGTGCGTCGACGCGTGCCATTCGCCCTGCTCCTTGAGAGAGTGGCAGTCGAGACACACCTCGGCGTCCTCGAGCGGGTTGGCGAAGGTCCGGATCAGCGCCGGATCGCCCTCCTCCATGTGCTGGATGCCGTCGCCGTGGCAGCCCTCGCAGCCCACCTGGCGACCGAAGACCTCGAAGGGCTCGATGCGCATGTGGACCTGGTTGGCCATCGCGGCCGCGACCTCGTCGTGACAGTCCGCGCACGGGCTGTCAGCGGCCGCCGCCGGGAGGGCCAGCGCGCACACCATGCCGGCGAGCGCCAGCAGGATGCTCCTGTTCATGTGGATCCTCCTTGACTCCGAATTGGATTTCGTGATCGGACCCGCCGCGCGGGCCGTGGATTCGATGGCTGAAAAAATGATGCTCGGCTCCGGCCGGTTCGCGCGCCCCGCCGTCCGCCCGGGACGGCCGGAACGGGCTCAGCGGTGGGGGATGAGGCGACCCTGGATGGTGAAGTTCCCGCGCACCGGTCGAGCTTAAAATCTCAAAATTGATTGTCAAGCTTATGTCACTTTGGTCATATGCTGAGATGTGCAAATATACATAAAAGGTCTGTTAAAACTCTTGAATCGAGCACATAGGCCGGCCTGCCGATGGGATGATGTCGCCCGTTGTAGCGTGCACATGACGAAATATGAATCATTGTCTCAAAATTGGGCCCTCACGAGTGACGCGAGGAAGGTGATTCCGACGTGCAGACTTCGGATAGCGCGGACGACGAGGCGTCAATCGCGCCCCCGGGGTCGCGCTGCCGCAACGCCGGCGGAGATTGTGAATTTGGTAACATGAGCGTTCGCGGCTCGCCGTCGGCAGCGTCTCGGGCGATTCCGCGGGAGGCACGGATGTTCGACTCGCTGGCGGATGCCGAACGCTACATCGCCGAACAGGGT
>DATIVB010000204.1:0-3271 GCA_035466375.1 Chondromyces sp. | reverse complement strand
CCTCTTCCTGTTCGCCATCGGCGGCCTCACCGGGCTCTTCCTGGGCTCGCTGTCGGTCGACGTCCACCTGCACGACACCTACTTCGTGGTCGCGCACTTCCACTACGTGATGTTCGGCGGCACGGTGATCGCCTTCCTCGGTGGCATCCACTACTGGTGGCCGAAGATGTTCGGGCGCATGTACTCCGAGCGCTGGGCGCAGCTGTCGGCCTTCCTCGTCTTCGTCGGCTTCAACCTCACCTTCTTCACCCAGTTCGTGATGGGCAGCCACGGCATGCCGCGGCGCTACTACAACTACCTCGAACGATTCACGGCGTACCACCAGGCTTCGACCGTGGGCTCATTCATTCTCGCCGCGGGTTTCTTCATCATGGCGGGCTACCTGCTGCACTCGCTGTTCCGCGGCGAGCGCGCGCCGGCCAATCCGTGGGGCTCGGCGACCCTCGAGTGGGAGACCACCTCGCCGCCGCCGTACTTCAACTTCGACCGCGAGCTGCAGGCGGGTGATCCCTACGATCTCCCGTCCCTGGAGCGGGACCCGTCGACTGCAGCCTACGCGCGGCGCGACCCGGGCGCACTTCTCGCGTCGGGTGGGGGCGCCCACTGATGGCCGGGCCCGCCCACGGCACCGTCGAGGGCCTGCGCGTCGACCACCACTTCGAGAACGCCGACCAGCAGTACCAGTCGGCCAAGCTCGGGATGTGGCTCTTCCTCGCCACCGAGATCCTGTTCTTCGGCGGCCTGTTCTGTGCCTACGCGGTCTATCGCGCCAATCACCCCGAGATCTTCGTCTTCGGGCACCACTTCCTGGACAAGAACCTCGGCGCCCTCAACACGGTGATCTTGATCTGCAGCTCGTTCACCATCGCCTGGGCGGTGCGGGCGGCGCAGCTGAGGCAGATGAAGATCCTCAAGGTGATGCTGTGGGTGACGATCGCGTGCGCCGTCGGCTTCCTCAGCGTCAAGTACGTGGAGTACAGCCACAAGTGGCACGACGGCCTGCTGTGGGCGAGCCGGTACAACCCGCAGACGGCGCACGGCGGGCATGGAGAAGATGTGCCCGGCCAACCGGCTGCCGAGGCGGTGGGGCAGGCAGACTCGGCGTCGATGTCGAGCGAGGCCGGCGAGACGGCGGCGGCAACCGCGCCCGGCAGCGAGCCTTCGGTGGCGGTCGAGCGGTCCACGATCGCGCCGGCGCCTTCCGGCCCGGCCGGGCTCGCGGATCCGGCGGTTGCGCCCGCGGCTGAGGATGCCATCATCGCCGAGCCGGCCAACGCCCGCATCTACTTCTCGATCTACTTCCTCATGACCGGTCTGCACGGCATTCACGTCCTGGGCGGCATCGGCGCCATGCTGTGGCTGCTGTGGGGCGTGCGCCAGGGGATCTTCGCGAGCGGCCACTTCACCAGGGTCGACCTGGTGGCGCTCTACTGGCACGTGGTGGATCTGATCTGGATCTATCTCTTCCTGCTGCTGTACCTCATCGATTAGGAGCCGGACATGAGTGAGCACGGAACCCCGGGCGTGCACGTGGCCTCGGTCAGGCTGTTGGTGGTGGTGTGGATCGGCCTCATGATCGGCACCTGGCTGACGGTCGCCGCTTCCAACGTCGATCTCGGCTGGCTCAACATCTGGATCGGGCTCGCCATCGCCACCGGCAAGGTCGTCCTGGTCGCGCTGTACTACATGCACCTGCGGTGGGACAAGCCCTTCAACGCTTTCGTCTTCCTTGGCGCCTTCGTGCTGCTGGCCCTGTTCGTCGGCATCACCATGATGGACAGCGGCCAGTACCAGCCGTTCATCATTCCCGACTTCGCGGGCCCCGCGGGCGGCTGATGGCGGCGGAAGGGAACGAGACACCGGAAGCCGCGGTCCACGGAGGGCAGGCCGGGAAGCCGCCCCGTCCCTCCACGTCGGCGAGCCGCCTCGGCATGCGGCTGTTCCTCGCCTCCCTGGGCATGCTCTTCGGCGGCTCGCTGGTAGGCTACCTGGTGATCCGGCTGCGCGCGCCCGAGTGGCCGCCGCCCGATTCGGGAGGGCTGCCGCCCGGGCTGTGGCTCAGCACCGGTCTCGTGCTCGCGCTCGGACTCGCCATGGTGCTCGGCGAGCGCGCGGTGCGGGCCGGCCGCACCGCGGCACTGGTGCGGTGGCTCGCGCTGGCGCTGGTGCTCGCGGTGGCGTTCCTGGCGGCTCAGGTGGGCAACTGGATGACGATGGCGGCCGGCGCCTTCTTCCCGCAACAGAGCTTGGCCTCCTTCGGCTTCTACGTCCTGACGTTCCTCCACGCCGTGCACGTGCTGTTCGGTCTGGTGCCGCTCGTCTTCACGTGGCTGAGGGCCTCCCGCGGGCGCTACACCGCGGCGGACCACGAGGGCGTCCATCTCGTGGGAATGTACTGGCATTTCCTGGCGGTGACGTGGGTCGCGATTTTCGTCGTGTTGAGTTTTTGACGACTCGACTTCTCTCCAATTCCTGGTTCGCTCTCCGACGAACGCCCCGAGCGTGGTTCCCTCCTTGTCTGCGGAATGTCGAGGCGAGGGGTGGTTCGGCATCGGCGGTTGACAACCTGTGTGGTCAGACCTACATTCGAGACATATTCGAAAAAGTCGCTGTGTACAAGAAGCGGTCTCAACTGAGGCACGAAAGGAGGACAGGAATGAGGCGGCAGTGGTTGGTCTCGCTCACAGTGGTGGTGGCGGTGATGATCTGCAGCGCGCCGGCCTCGGCGGACAAGCCGTTTGACGAAAGCTCGATTGTGGGAACGTTCGCTTTCACGACTATTCAGGTGCGGAACGGAGAAGGCGAAGAACCCCCTGTGGTCTTCTGCAGCGGGTACGGCACCATAACTTTCGACGGGTCTGAGGAAGCGGACATCCAGGGCGCGGAACGCTGCAGCGGTGAAGTGGATGCCACCCCCTACAGTCATGCGTATCGCTACTTCGTTGAAGATGAGCCCTTTTTCTCCATCGAAGAGCCCGACGGCTTTCTCACCCACTGTCAGTTTCTAGACAGGGGTGATGTGATCATGTGCGACGGCACCTCCCGTGAGGACGCAATGCTCGCGTTCCACGCGGTAGGATTCAGGCAGTAGCCGGACCTCGGCGGGAGTCGAGGTAGTTCTTGATCGCCTCGTACTGACTCCTGCCGTCGAGCCCCGCTTCCGCGAGCACCATGTCGCCGGGGCCGCTGCCCAGATAGCGGCCCTTCATGAAGGGGTGCAGGGTCGCGGCGCGGCCGCGCGCCGAAGTGACCCAGCGGTACATGGTCGGCA